>JAGLJX010000293.1 GCA_023142175.1 Emcibacter sp. | reverse complement strand
GGGGAGCTTTAAAGAATTTCTCGCCTATCTTCGCTCCGAGCCTAAATTTTATGCCAAAAGCGAACATGAGCTTCTGGCGAGAGCGGCGTTGATCGCAAAAACAGCGGAAGGCGAGCTACCTAAGTTCTTTAGCCTGCTGCCGCGCAATACATATAAAATCAAGGCCGGAAAACGCGGTGCTTTTTATATGCCATCCTCAGGTGACGGGACAACATCGGGCACATTTTTTCTCGGCACGGAAAACCTCGCCGCTCAACCGCTTTATACTCTGGAAGCCCTGACTTTTCATGAGGGCGTGCCGGGTCACCATTTACAGTCGGCTCTGGGCATGGAGCAGGATATTCCCGAATTTCGAAAAACCCTGTCCCATTCTGCTTTTGGCGAAGGATGGGGGCTATATAGCGAGCGGCTTGGCAAAGACATGGGATTTTACCAAGACCCCTATAGCGATTTTGGACGGTTGACTTATGAAACATGGCGCGCATGCCGCCTTGTGGTCGATACGGGTATGCATGCCTTTGGCTGGTCACGGAATAGAGCCATCACATTCATGATGGATAACACCGCGCTAACTCAGGACGAGGTAGAGGCCGAAATCGACCGCTATATCACATGGCCTGCGCAGGCATTGTCCTATAAAATCGGTGAAATCAAAATTCGTGAGTTGCGCCAAAAGGCCGAAGGTACCCTAGGGGGGAAATTTGACCTAAGGACTTTCCATGATACGGTCATCGGCAATGGTTCCCTGCCCATTGCCATTTTAGAACAGATTGTCACTGAATGGATCATGAGTCAGAAATAAATAATAAAAGTCCAAACAGTCGTTTATTTTTTCTAACTCTCATGTATCATGACCGCTGATTCAATTGACAGAGGCCTTTGCATGAGGTAACTGTGTATTATATTGCGCTGCAACAAATTAAGCAGCATCATTATGCGTAATAAGTTTCTAGTTTAAGAAATATAATTGCCAAACCATGGGAGAGCTACCCAAATGAAGATTCTGGTCCCGGTTAAACGGGTTATCGATTACAACGTAAAAGTCCGCGTAAAAGCAGACAATACAGGTGTGGAACTTGCCAACGTCAAGATGTCCATGAACCCCTTTGATGAGATTGCCGTTGAGGAAGCCTTGCGGATAAAGGAAGCGGGCAATGCCGAAGAGGTTATTGTGGTATCCGTTGGCCCGGCCCAGGCACAGGAGACCCTGCGCACAGCTTTGGCCATGGGCGCGGACCGAGCGATACTGGTTAAGACGGATGAGGCGGTTGAGCCTCTCGCCATTGCAAAAATTCTTAAAGCCATTGTGGACGAAGAAAACCCCGGAATGGTTTTACTTGGCAAGCAGGCCATTGATAATGACTGTAACCAGACAGGCCAGATGCTGGCCGCTCTTCTTGACTGGCCCCAAGGCACCTTCGCCAGCGAAGTGGCTTTCGGTGATGGATCAGTGGATGTAACCCGCGAGATTGATGGCGGACTGGAAACTGTTAAGTTAAACCTGCCTGCTGTTGTCACCGCTGATTTGCGCCTCAATGAGCCGCGTTATGCGTCCCTGCCCAACATTATGAAGGCCAAGCGCAAACCACTAGATACCAAAGAGCCTTCCGATTACGGGATCGATACGGCACGTCGTGTCACAACCTTGAAAGTGGAAGAACCATCAAAACGGGAAGCGGGCGTGATCGTGGGAAGTGTAGAAGAACTGGTCGCCAAATTGCGTGACGAAGCGGGAGTAATCTGATTATGACATCACTTGTAATTGCTGATCATGATAATGACAGCCTTAAAGATAGTACCTTAAACGCCGTTACCGCAGCCGCAGAGCTGGGTGATGTGGATATCCTCATAGCCGGATCAAATTGTTCGGGTGCGGCTGAGGCCGCTGCGAAAGTCGCCGGCGTCTCAAAAGTTCTGGTGGCGGATAGCGATGTTTATACCCACCCACTGGCAGAAGTTCTGGCACCACTTGTGGTTAAACTGGCAGACGGATATGATGCTATTATGGTGGCGGCGACCACAACGGGTAAAAATTTCATGCCCCGTGTTGCGGCCCTGTTGGATATGGCGCAGATTTCCGATATTATTTCGGTTGAAAGCGCCGATACCTTCAAGCGTCCGATTTATGCGGGCAATGCCATCGCTACCGTGCAGTCCAGTGATGCCAAGAAATTGATCACTGTACGGACTACGGCCTTTCCAGCTGCGGCTACCGAAGGCGGCTCTGCAACAATTGAAAATATTGAAGCCACTGAGAACCCCGGCACGTCGAGCTTTGTGAGCGCTGAGCTTTCCAAGTCTGAGCGCCCTGAACTTACCAGTGCGAAGATCATCATTTCCGGTGGTCGTGGCATGGGTAGTGGTGAGAATTTCACCCTGATCGAAGCCGTTGCTGACAAGCTTGGCGCAGCCATTGGCGCATCCCGCGCCGCCGTTGATGCAGGCTTTGTTCCCAATGATTATCAGGTCGGGCAGACGGGTAAGATTGTGGCCCCTGATCTTTACATCGCGGTTGGCATTTCCGGTGCCATACAGCATCTGGCAGGCATGAAAGACAGCAAGGTCATCGTGGCCATTAACAAGGACGAGGAAGCCCCTATTTTTCAGGTGGCGGACTATGGCCTTGTGGCAGATTTATTTCAGGCTTTGCCTGAGCTTGAAAAAGAGTTATCCTAGTAGCCTAACGTTTAAAGTATAAAGAAAGATACCCATAATGGTACAACATGTCGGAATTATTGGTGCGGGTCAGATGGGCAACGGGATTGCCCATGTGTTTGCTGTTGCCGGTTATGATGTCCTCCTGAGCGATATTAATGCTGAGGCCTTGGAAAAAGCTTTGGTTAAGGTTAAGATTAACCTTCAGCGACAGGTCTCCAAAGGTATCATTAGCGAAGATGAATCAAAAGCCGCAATGGCACGGGTAAAGACGGATACCTCTCTGGATGGTTTTTCCGAAGTAGACCTTGCTATCGAGGCCGCAACGGAAAATGAGCAGGTTAAAATTGCCATTTTTCAGGATCTCTGCCCCATACTGAAAGCAGATGCTATCCTCGCGACTAATACATCCTCCATTTCCATTACGCGACTGGCCTCCACCACGGACCGACCGGAAAAATTCATCGGGCTTCATTTTATGAATCCGGTTCCTGTCATGAAACTGGTTGAATTGATCCGGGGTATCGCCACAAGCGAAGAAACTTATCAGGTTGCCGAAACATTCATTAAGAAAATCGGTAAAATATCTGCTAATTCAGAAGATTTTCCGGCCTTTATTGTCAACCGGCTCTTACTGCCCATGATCAATGAGGCTATCTATACGCTTTATGAAGGGGTTGGTTCAGTCGAATCCATTGACAAAGCCATGCGCCTTGGCGCCAATCACCCTATGGGGCCATTGCAACTCGCAGACTTTATCGGACTTGATACCTGTCTATCAATCATGCAGGTGCTTTATGAGGGGCTGGCCGATACCAAATACCGCCCATGCCCACTACTGGTAAAATATGTGGAAGCCGGATGGATCGGACGAAAAGTAGGCCGTGGCTTTTATGATTACCGGGGAGAAACACCGGTTCCTACCCGCTGATTCAGATGATAACCAGCGAAGAAAACGACCAACTAATACAGGTCAGTGATTTCTGGTTTGATCACTTAAAACCGCAGGATTGGTTTGTTCAGTCTGATCAGGTTGATCAGGAAATCATCAATAAATTCTCAGACCAGTATTTCTATTTCAAAGACCGTGATTTAGATAATATGGACCTCTCCGGCGAGCAGATTTTAGCCGCGATCATCCTTTTCGACCAAATGCCCCGCAATATGTTTCGGGACAGCGCACAGGCTTTTGAGACAGATGCTCTCGCCTTGTCTCTCTGCACAATGGCGCTGGCCCGTGGGCTTGATCTGAAAATGTCCGATATCAAAAAATCCTTCACCTATATTCCCCTTGAGCATAGCGAAGGCATTAAGGATCAGGAATTATGTGTCAGCCTGTTTGAGCAGCGTACTGAGCTTGCCGACCATATAGATTATGCTGTCCGTCATCATGCCATCATTCAAAAGTTTGGGCGGTTTCCTCACCGAAATGCTGTCCTTGGTCGCACGTCAACCCCGGAAGAGGACGAATATCTGATTACGGGTGGTGAAACCTTCGAATCAATAAAAGAGACATAAATTCATGAATAATTTCACCAAATTAATGATGTTGATTTCCACATTAGTCCTGTTGATTGGCGGGGGCATCTCATTTTATCTCACCTATCAGGGGTATCAGCCTGTGGCCGTGACAAACCAGAGCGCAGATGGCATTGCCATTGAAGGGTTTGATACTGTAGCCTATCATACGATAGGGGTAGCGCAAAAAGGAAGCCACAATTTTCAGGTTACATGGTCCGGATCAATCTGGTATTTCACCAGTCTGGAAAATCGGCAGTCTTTCTCCGATGATCCTGAAAAATATGCCCCACAATTTGGCGGATATGACCCTTATGGCATGGCTGTAAGCGGCGCGGCTCAACCCGCTACTCCTGAACTATGGGAAACCATAGGGGATAAGCTCTATCTTTTTTACTCCGGTCAGACTCGGACACTTTGGCAGGAAAACCGTGCGCAAAATCTGAAAAATGCCAATAATCAATGGACTAAAATAAAGCAGCAAATCCTCTATAAGGTTGAAATGGAAAAGGGGCATGAGGACTAGCCTTCTTTTCTATAAACCACAGATGTCACAATCCCGCCAACCACATAGATCACGATACCAGCCAATACTGAAAGTAAGCTTTCCAGCCCTTGCCCTCATGATGGTGTGCATAAATATAACAGAATATAATAGTGACAATAAAATAACCCCTAAAGTTCTGACAACATCTGTTGGGTTTTTTTCTGGAGTTTTTCCATGATCTGATAATAATATTTCAGTTCTGTCTTGCTTAAAACAGCCTTTAGTTCAAGCCCGCCCGCGTCCATCATCGGACGAATTTCATCACAGAATTCAACCCCTTTACCGGTCAGATATATGACCTTGCGCCTTTTATCGGCATCATCCCCACCCGTAAAAACATAGCCCAGCTTTTCAAGATTAACAACGGCTCTGGTTATTGTGGCCCGGTCCATGCCACATTCTTCCGCCACCTGCGCTGGCATCATCGCCCCCTTGCAACCAAGCATAGCCAACACACGCCATTCACGGGAGGATACGCCACTTTGACGCACATAAACATCCGTTGTCACCCTACGGATCAGGTTGGTCAACCTTCCGATCTGAAAAGGCAGATGTTCATAAAGATTAATTGGTGGATCAGGCATCTTGCCGCGCGCGTCCTTAGGGAGGCAAAAAAGGTTCTTCATCTCATCTGACATTAACTATGGCCCTTATATCATCTTCAAGAGTTGTCATTCTTTAATACAACATTTATCTTTATTTAAGTTCAAGCACCTGCAAGGTAAATCATTGAGAATATTGCAACTTTTTTGCTTTACCCCAAGCATTATTTGCCCGGGTTTCGTCACCAAGTTTCGCATAAACATTGCCGAGCAGATCATGAAATTTATACTCAAACCGTTGAATTTTCACCGCTACTTTCAAGTGATAGAGAGACAATGAATAATTTCCTAGCTCAAAGGCGTCCAACGCCTGAGAATACCTATAGTAAGGATTTTCCATTTGATGTTTTCTGATAAGGGCAGAATAATATTTAGCTTTTTCCTGTTCCCCCATATGCTCGTACAGAACACTCAGGTTTCCTAAAACGGATTTCTGCTTGCCGTCATATTTCAGAGCAATAAAATAGGCCTTCTCCGCGTAATCATATATGCCATTCATACGATACAATACGCCAAGATTAGACCAGATTGCGGCATCTCTGGCCTCTAGCGTCAATGCCTTAACCAAATAGCGAAAGGCATTGTCGAAATCTGATGCAAACATATACTCCGCACCCTTGTTGCTATAATAAAGTGCGATGGCATGTTTATCTGAAATTTTCCACGTTGGATAATGAGATTTGAAATTAATTCTATCAATATCAAAAATATAATCTTTAGAATTCCTCATTTCTATACGAACATTCACATGGCGACTTATGTGATATAGATCATCCCCGCCCCCGCTCCATTGCG
>JAGLJX010000292.1 GCA_023142175.1 Emcibacter sp. | reverse complement strand
GAAAGACTAACACTTAACCCGAGTTCCGCACGTTGTAAATTAAGATTTGCCGCAGGAATTTGCCACTTGTGACCGGATAGCTGATCGGTGAGAGTGATATCTGTGTCAAGAAGGGAAATCTGACGTAGATACCCCGCGACAACGGACGATTTTGGTGGTGCAAGTAATTGCTGAGCCAACTGAAAAGGCAAGCTGTTTGAATTTTGTAAATTTTCTAGAAATGCTTCCAGTTTTTCCATAAACGGTCGATCATCCGTCGACTTCCAGACATCCGGGCCAAGTGTATAATTTATGGACAGACCGGTAATTTCTACTTCTGTAGGGGCTAATAGCCCTCTTAGGATAGCAAGGCCGCTAAAGCGGGCACCAGCTTCTGGTAAATTTAAGGTAAAGTCGTTCTCTTTATCGGTAATTTCTAATTCATAAAAAATAACCTGAAAACCACTGGCGCGGGAGGAAACTCCATCTTTTCCATCGCTCCAAATCAGAACGGCGTCGCGGAAATCAATTTTGACGTCTTTTTTCCCTGTGACCAAAGCCGTCTTTAAATAATCACCCGCCCAATCAAGTGCAATAGGGCCAATACTCAAACGCCAGCCAAGCACCATCACCACCACGGCAAGTGTTGCAAAAAGGCCAAGCAGTATTTTTAAAGTTAAAGCGTATCGTTTCAAATTATAATTCTCTATAATTACTTTTTTTAAGGATAAATTTTTTTATAGTATTCTATAGAATAAAAATTTGCCCTAATTAAGGTATTAAATTTCATGATGGCACTCAGTAACTTTTTTCCATTGGCTATGGACAAAACCAACAGTGAAAGTAAACTTGCTGATTTCATTCTAACCTGCCATGAGCAACAAGTAGCAGATATAGATGGATTAATTAATAAAAATAATCACAGAAGTCTGTTATGTGCCATATTTTCTAACAGCCCTTATCTTTCTAGACTGTTGTATCGGGATGTTCAGTTTGCCAGACTGTTGCTAACTATACCCCTTGATGAACTCTATAATAAAATTATGGGGGAGCTGACAGATGCATTGCCAATAATTAAAGATATTAGCCAGCTAATGCGGTCCCTACGACAGGCAAAGTCACAAGTCGCATTGATTATTTCATTTGCAGATCTTTCAGGGCAATGGCCACTTGATGTTATTACGCGACGTCTTACAGAATTTGCTGAAATTTCGGTATCCCTAGCCGTAAGTTATCTTTTGCGGGCTGAAATGATCAAAGGAAATCTTGCTACCCCCGATCATGTCACAGGCGATAAGCTTTATACCACGCGCGAATTATCAAAAGGGACAGGCTATGTGGTGTTGGCAATGGGTAAAATGGGTGGCTATGAGCTGAACTATTCCAGTGATATTGACCTGATCGTTCTTTATGACAATGATATTATTCAATATACGGGCCGTAAAACTGCGCAGGATATGTTCATCAGACTTACACAAAAACTTGTGAAAATCATGCAGGAGAGAACAGCGGATGGTTATGTGTTCCGTACTGACCTGCGGCTTCGTCCTGATCCGGGAGCGACTGCTATTGCTCTTTCTATGGAAGGTGCTGAAATCTATTATCAATCAATGGGCCTTAATTGGGAACGGGCGGCCATGATAAAGGCCCGCCCTGTTGCCGGAGATATAGAAGCCGGTTTTGAATTTTTGTCTCGCATTAAAAGTTTCGTTTGGCGTAAACATCTGGATTATGTGGCGCTGGAGGACATATACGCCATCAAAAAACTTATCCACCAACATCATGGCCACAGGGAAATCTGTTTTGCAGGACAGGACATCAAGCTGGGTCATGGCGGCATTCGGGAGATTGAGTTTTATGCTCAGATTTTTCAGCTAATGTCCGGTGGACGGGAGCCGGAGCTTAGGGTGGCGGCAACCTGTGATGCCCTGAATGCATTAGAAATGGCGCAGAAACTATCTCCTCAGGATAATCAAAAACTGCAAGAAGCCTATGTTTATCACAGAACATTGGAACATCGGTTACAGATGATAAATGACGATCAAACACATTCCATGCCGGACAGTGAAAATGATCTCGCAAGAATTACAGCGTTTATGGGTTATCAGAACCAATCGGAATTTAAAAAGCAACTTACTGGTCATCTGAAAATCGTTCATGGGCTTTTCACAAACCTGCTGAAAGAATCCAATCAGGACGATGATGATGACGAACATCTTTTAGCATTTCCACCGGATGATTATAATGCGGCAACTCTGGCTGAAATTTCGAAGGCAGGGTATGAAGATCCCAAGGCAATTTACAATATCATCCAAACATGGCTTCTGGGGCGATACCGTGCCTGTCGCACTGAGCGTGCCCGAAAATTGCTCCATAGCTTTATTCCAGAAATACTGTCAAATTTCAGCAGGCTGGGTAATCCGGACACAAGTTTTAAGAAGTTTGATAAATTTCTGTCCCGCTTGCCTTCTGGTGTTCAGTTTTTTTCATTTATAAAGGCCCAGCCTTGGCTTTTAGAACTGCTTTCTGAAATAATCAGCATTGCCCCCAATTTAGCAGATCAACTGGCAAAACGCCCGCTGCTTCTTGATGCCGTCCTTAATAATGATTTTTTCGAGGCCGCTTTCACTATGGAACAACTTTCCGAGCATCTTGAAGGACAGATTAAAGGTGCCAAGGACTTTCAGGATATTCTTGATATCAGCCGCAAATGGGCCGCTGAACATAAATTTCAGATCGGCGTTCAGATCCTGCGTAATAATATTGATGCGGCAAGAGCGGGCAAGAGTCTATCCATGGTGGCTGATGTTATTCTGAGGGTTATGTTAAGCAGGGTAGCAGGGGAATTTGCCAATAAACACGGAGAGCTTCCAGGAGCGCAATTTGCCATATTTGCCTTGGGAAAGCTAGGCGGACAGGAACTGACGACCACATCTGATCTTGATCTTGTTTTTATCTATGATCCCAAAGAAACAGCAGCTTTCTCTGATGGTAAAAAGCCGCTGTCCATAAACCATTACTTTGCCCGTTTCAGCCAACAGTTCATCAATGCGCTGACCGCGCTGACCGGCGAAGGCAAACTCTATGAAGTAGATATGCGGCTGCGGCCCTCCGGAAATGCCGGCCCCATAGCGGTCACGCTTCAAAGCTTTAAAGAATATCAGACCAAGAAGGCATGGACATGGGAACATCTTGCCCTGACCCGTGGCAGGATAATCACTGGTGATAATGAATTAAGCGATAAAATAACTAAAGTTGTTAGTGATGTTCTTCGTAATAGAAAACGGCATAACCTTTTGAAAGATACCGCTGCAATGCGGGAAAAACTTCGCAAAGAATTTGGCACAACAGATATATGGTCCATCAAACATACGCGTGGCGGGTTGGTTGATATTGAATTTATCTGCCAATATCTGATCCTGAATCATATGGCGGATAGTCCGCAAATTCTGGTTACCAACACTCTGGATCAGATTTTACAATTAAAAAAATATCATGTTTTGCCAGAAGAGCAATCAGACTTGCTTTACCATGCCTGTGATTTCATGCAGAATCTTCAGGTAGTGTTGAGGTTATGCCTTGGAAGCGATTCCAAATTTTCAGACAAGCCGCAGGGTTTGATTGACACGCTTTGCGAGAGGTTTAAAGTGAACTCTCTAAGCCAACTGGCCCTGAAAATTACCGAAACCCAGAAGAATATCTCCGCACTATACGGGGAAATTATAGAACAGCCCCCAGAATAAGGATTTAAAATGCTCGAAGTTGGCCAAAAAGCCCCTGATTTTTCAATATCTGATGAAAATGGTGATATTGTTTCCCTGAAAAATTTCAAAGGCCGAAAACTGGTGCTTTATTTTTACCCAAAAGACAGCACACCGGGCTGCACCACAGAAGCCAAAGGATTCACAGCTCAGCTCAAAGACTTTGAGTCTGCAAATACGGTTGTACTGGGGGCTTCAAAAGACAGCCTTAAACGTCACCAGAATTTCATTACAAAGCAGGATCTCACCATCAGTCTTCTGTCGGATGAGGAAGGTATTCTGTGTGAGGCCTATACCGTCTGGGTGCTAAAAAAACTTTATGGCCGGGAATATATGGGTATTGAGCGCGCAACTTTCCTGATTGATGAACAGGGTGTGATCCGTAATAT
>JAGLJX010000291.1 GCA_023142175.1 Emcibacter sp. | reverse complement strand
TCAATTTTTGGCTTGCGTAATTCTTCCAATGTTTTGGTCATACAATCTGGGAAGGTAGTGACGAACTTGGAACAGAATTCTTCAACCTTCGCATCCAGAAGGCTTAAATCAACTTCACCTGATTTCAGGGTTGCCTTACCTTCGGCCAAAGCGTCCCCTGATTTGGATTCGCCAAGAACAATCTTGCCGAAACTATCCAGATACTGATCTGTTATCACCAATGGATTGGGAACAAATTCACCGTCTACTTTCAGGGCCGGGACGATATCCGCCACGATACCCATGCGATAAGATTTATGTGCAGACCAAGGCTCGCACAAGGTTCCGGACACCATAGCTTGCTCGCAGCCAATCATGATGGGCAGGAAGTCCGTAGCACCGCCGATGGGGGCTGAACCATGTTTCGGGCCAGCCTGTCCAAATTTTGCCAGATCATGAGTGATTGAAAAGTCACACGCCATGCCAATTTCCTGACCGCCACCAATGCGCATACCATTGACGCGACATATAACTGGCTTGTCACAGCCTAGAATGGCGGAAACCATATCATTAAACAGGCGCATATACTGGCGGTATTCCTGTGGGTTGCCGGCATAATATTCGGCATATTCCTTTGTATTGCCGCCTGTGCAAAATGCCTTGTCGCCAGATCCTGTGAAAACAACTGCAACTACATCGCGGGATGTGCTGGCTTCGCGGAAGGCGAGGATCACAGCTTTAACCATCTCTGTAGTATATGAGTTATATTGAGCGGGGTTGTCCAGAATGATCCAATAGTTATAGAGACCATCGACAACTTGACCATCAGATGTTTTGGCAGGGCGTTTTTCAATGTTAACCCCCGCTGTGGCAATTTCGCTTACCAGATTATGATTTACCAGATCAATGGGCGACATAATAAAGGCTCCTATATTCTTGTTTACAGTTCTTCCCTCTTAAATTTTATCTGTTTTCGCAGTTGACGAAGAGGTAAAGACTCATTAAAGTAGTAATTAAGTACCACAATACCGAATTAAAGGTCAAGGGCTGATATAACAAATGTTAAAAAATATTTTAGGCTCAAAATAATAATTGACCTGTTTTACGGACGAAGAGAAGAAAAGGAATATTAATATGACCAATGAAGATCTAAATCCCTCTGTATCTGTTGCCATGGTTGGCAGTGGTGGCGCAGGCGTGATGACTTCAGGCAATATGATGCTGGAAGCCGCGACTAAAGCGGGTTTGTACGGGTTAATGACCCGAACTGTAGGGCCGCAAATTCGTGGTGGTGAGGCGGCGGCTTTACTGCGGCTGTCTTCTAAGCCAGTTCATTGTGTGGATGATACATTTGACATTCTGGTTGCTGTAGACTGGAAGGGTGCAGAACGGTTTGCTGGGGAAGTTCCCCTTGGGTCGAACAGCCTGATCATTACCGATCCTGCAACAGGTGATATTCCTGAAAATCTGACAGCTTCCGGGGCGCGAGTCGTGGAAGTTCCTATTGGAGAACTTGCCGCCGCAGTTGATGGCGGGCGACCTAATATGGTTATTCTGGGCCTTGTCGCTTCTTTAATTGGACTTAACGAAGAACCCATCAATAAAATCATAGCTAAGAAGCTCAGCAAAAAGGGTGATACCGCTGTGAAGGCAAGCCGTGAAGCGGTTAGTGCCGGATATGAAGCGGCTGCTGGTATAACGTCTCCGGTTAAGGTTTCTACTTCAGCAAGCGATATAAAAGACCGTTGGCTGATCAGTGGTAATCAGGCTGCTGGCTTTGGTGCATTGCGTGGTGGAATCAGATTTGTCGCGGCTTATCCCATAACCCCCGCTACGGAAGTATTGGAATGGATGTCACCGAACCTGCCGAAAGTTGGCGGAACGCTGGTACAGGCTGAGGACGAACTGGCGTCCATTAATATGGCAATTGGTGCGTCATTCGGTGGGCGACCATCGCTGACGGCCACTTCAGGTCCTGGTCTTTCCCTTATGATGGAGGGTATCGGCCTTGCAGTTTCATCGGAAACGCCAGTGGTTATTGTCAATGTGATGCGTGGTGGCCCGTCAACAGGGGTTCCTACTAAATCCGAACAGACTGATCTGAATATTGCGGTTTACGGATTGCATGGTGATGCGCCCCATATCGTGACGGCGGCAACATCGGTTGAGGATTGTATTTTTACGACCCAATGGAGTGTTTATTTGGCGGAGGCTATGCAGACAGCGGCTATCGTCCTGTCCGATCAGTTCATGGGGCAGGCAAGCTCTATCATTGATCCGCCAGCCAATATTAGCTTTATGGCTAAGCGTCTTGTGGAAAGTGATCCGGATGAAAGTTACCTGCGTTATGATGTTACGGCTGATGGCGTATCGCCCATGACCCTGCCGGGAACACCGGGCGGACAATATACCGCTGACGGGCTTGAGCATAATCCAAAGGGTCTGCCATCAACATTGATGGAAGATCATCGGGATCAGATGGACAAGAGGGACCGTAAAGTGGCTGAATTTAATTACGGTGATCATTGGGCCGATGTGGAAGGCGATGAGGGTTGTGAACTTGTCGTGCTTACATGGGGATCAACGACGAACGCGGTGCGCGAAGGCATTGAACGCCTGAACGCGGAAGGTATTCCCTGTAAACTTGTGGCCATGCGCCTATTGTTACCAGCTGTTCCAGAACAATTTGATCAGGCACTGGCGGGAGCAAAGCGCATCCTTGTTGTGGAGCAGAGCCATTCAGGACAGTTCCTTAAACTGCTGAGGGCGAATTATGACATGCCGGGCGAGGTCAAGTCCTTCCGGCGCCCCGGGCCATTGATTATCCGGCCGGGCGAAATTGTTGACACCATAAAAGCATGGAGCGACCAATGAACGAGCTAACCCCAAAAAAATTCAAAGCCAGTGATTATAAAACCAAACTGAAACCTGTCTGGTGTTCAGGTTGCGGTGATTATCACGTTCTTATGTCTGTTACTCAGGCTTTTGCGAAACTGGGACTTGACCCTGAAAACATCGCAGTCATATCTGGTATTGGCTGTTCATCACGGATCCCGGCCTATACCAATACTTACGGTTTTCACACCATTCATGGTCGGGGGCTGGCGGTTGCAACAGGCGTTAAGGTCGCCCGTCCAGAGCTTACGGTCATTGCCGCTGGCGGTGACGGGGACGGATTTTCCATTGGTGGTAACCATTTCCTTCATGCCTGTCGGCGTAATGCGGATATGACCTATATCGTCATGGATAACGAAGTTTATGGCA
>JAGLJX010000290.1 GCA_023142175.1 Emcibacter sp. | reverse complement strand
CGCCATTTTGCGGGATGCGCCTATCCTGCTTCTGGATGAGGCCACATCTTCACTTGATGCGGAAAGTGAGAAAAAGGTGCAGGAAGCGCTGGAAAAACTCATGCAGGACAGAACCACACTTGTCGTGGCTCACCGGCTTGCCACCGTCCTGAAAGCCGACCGGATTGTGGTTATGGATGAGGGGCGTATCATTAACATCGGTACCCATGACGAACTGATGGTGCAAGGCGGCTTATATGCCCGCCTTGCCAAACTACAGTTTGGGGATGATAAATAAATACTACCTTTGGGTCAGGCGCATTTCGATACGTCTGTTTCTTTTATGAGCCTTTGGATTATTAGACTTATCCAGCGGGTGGAACTGCCCAAATCCGGTTGCAGCCAGTCTTCTCGGCTCAATCCCTTTTGAGATCAGAAATTTAACAACCGATAAGGCCCGCGCCGTTGACAGATCCCAGTTAGAAGGGAACTGCTGTGTCCTGATAGGCAACGTGTCTGTATGGCCATCCACCCGTAAGACCCAGTCTATGCCCCGTGGGATATTGCCTGAAATTTCCTTTAAGGCACTGGCTAGTTTTGTCATCTCGGCCTGACCTTCCGCCCCAAGTGTTGCTGAGCCTGATGAAAATAGTACTTCTGACTGGAAAACAAACCGATCACCACGAATGCGAATATCGGAACGGCTGCCGAGTACTTTTTTCAGGCGCCCAAAGAATTCAGAGCGGAACTGGCTCAGTTCCTGAACTTTAGAGGCAAGGGCAGCATTTAGCCGCTGACTCAGATTTGCAATGGATATGCGTTGATCCTTGTCCCTCTCTTCAGATGCTTCCAAGGCGGCATTAAGGACGGAAAGCTGTTTGCGCAGAGTGGTCAATTGATGATTTAGCAAATCAATTTTCCGGTTTGCGGCAAGGGTGAGTTCTTTCTCGCGGGCGAGGGTGGCGGTTGTCGCACGATATCTTTTTTCAAGGTCCCGAATAACTAGCACTTGTTCCTGACCGGTTCTTTTAACCCCTATAGACCTGCCCTGAGCGTCGGCAAGATCGGATTCCAGTTCCAAAATACGGGCTGCCAGATCTTCTTTGGAAATATTGGATTCCTGCAAATTGGAAGAAATGCGGTTAAATTCAACATTCAGGTCATTGGTGATTTGTTCCTGAATGGCCAGACTGTCCTGAAGGTCGAATATTTCAGCCCGAAGTTTGTCCAATATGTCGTCTTTGCTGGAAAGTGCCTGCCCCAGAAAGAACTGGGCGAGCATGAAAATTGACAGCAGGAAGATGATAACCAGTAGCATGGTGCTGAGGGCATCAACAAAACCGGGCCAGCTGTTATCCATGGATGACGAAGGCCGCCTACCTGAACGCAAAAGGGTCATTAGTCATCCTTTCTGGCGGTCAGTTTCTTATCTGTTGTGAACAAAGGTTTTTTATTGCTCTTTGGCTTTGGGGTCGGCATATCATAATCCATTGAATTGTCTGCCGGAGGGTTAACCTTTGGTGCAGGTGGTGCAACTTCGGGTGTGCTTTTCTTCCCCTCTTCCTGCTTATTTGGAGCAGAAGCTGTACTGGCCGGGCCACCATTTTTGTCAACCATGGCACCCAACGTCCGGGCTAAAAGTTTAAATTCGGATTTCAGAGTGTCATTAAATTGATTTTGACCCTTCACGGTCTCCTCGGTCATATATTTAATCTGTACGTCAATATTGCGTAGATGCTTGATTTGAATATTCTCATCTTCGCTAGAAATCTGTTTAGAGAATAATTCAAGCATTTTTTTCAGGACTATCCCCATTTCTGTCTGGCTATCAGACAGGGCGGAAAGTTGTTCTGACAGGGAAATCATGGCGGTGTTAACATCATTCCGGTTTTCTTCACTGCGGGCTATGACATTATGAAGGTTTTCAAGGCTATCAGCAGATTGTTCCAACAATGCCCCCACATAAGCCGGTACACTGGCATCTCCGCCATCAACGGCGAGGCTACTGCCGCGGGAAAGCTTGGTGACGGTGGACAGCCAGTCTTCAAGATCATTGAAAAAGCGGCCTTGGGCCTGTCCGGCCTGAAGATCAATGAAACCAAGGATTACAGAACCGGCAAGACCGAACAGAGAAGAGCTGAAGGCTGTTCCCATGCCACCGAGTGGGGCGGCGAGGCCATCTTTCAAATCTTCGAATAAAACGCCAATATCATTGGAACCTACGGTTAGGTTGTTGATAGTATCTTTAATGGAGCCAATGGTGCCTAACAAGCCCCAGAATGTTCCCAGCAGACCCAGAAAGATCAAAAGACCAATGAGATAACGGGTAATTTCGCGCCCTTCGTCCATGCGGGCGGCGATGCCATCCAAAATGGTTCTTAAGGAAAGGGCAGACAGGGATAGTTTGCGGTCACGTTCCCCCATCATGGCGGCCATGGGGGCTA
>JAGLJX010000029.1 GCA_023142175.1 Emcibacter sp. | reverse complement strand
TGGGTTATCTCGATGCCGGTTACGATGAACTTGATTTCACGGAAACTCTGGTCGATATAAATAACAATCTTGACCGGGTATCCGAATGGACCTTAAGCGCTGCGGTTTCTAAAGAGATTTCCCTTGGTAATAATGGCACCATAATTCCGCGTGTAGACTGGTCATATCGTTCAGAATTCGATAATGATGCTTTCAATACGCCGCAAATTCACCAAGGGGGCTATAACCTGCTTAATGCCAGCCTGACATGGGAAAATGCGGAAGAAAATATATCCCTGATTGGCGGTGTGAAGAACCTTACCGATGAGAAATACCTGCATACCGGTATTATCGGCGATGCTTTCCAGTCTTATGAAGGATTATTCGACAGAGGTCGTCAATGGTATGTGACTGCACGCTTTAACTTTTAATCATCATGGCACGTGTAGAACTGGTTGACCCCAGACAAAGCAACGACGAAGAGATTCAGGGAATATGTGAATGGGTCACGGAAATGGAAGGTTCCGTACCCAACCATTTCTTCATAGAAATGAATTTTCCCGAATTCTTTAAAGCCAAGCTAGCTGCTACAAAAGTTTTGTGGCAGTTTGGGGAATTATCCCTGAATGAAATTCAACATGTGGGCATAGCCGTATCAAAGGCGAATAGCTGTTCATACTGCACGGCGGCCTTTTGCACCATATTGAATTACGGCATGAAAACGGATGAGGATTATACCAAAAGCTTTCTTGAAAGCGGGGTTGATATCATTCTGGACGAGAGATTAAAAAAAATAATCAATTTTGCCCTCCGCACTAACAAAGAGATGCATGATATAACCGACGATGAGGTTGAAGAATTGAGACATATCGGCCTGACAGATAAGGGGATAGTGCAACTTGTCAATCTGGTAAGTGATTTTGCCTCCTATAATCGTCTTAATTTATCGCTACAAACCGATTATGATTACCGAGATATATGGCGACAGGTCGGCTTTGGGTATTCACCTAAAAATGATAAATAGACAAGGAAGCATCATCAATATATTTCCGATTCGCGAAAGGTAAAAATCTATGCTACAGTCCGTCACTGTTGATTGTGAGCATTATATGAATAAGCCACTAGAAAAATATAGTCTGTTTCAAACTAGTGATGCAGATGAGGCAAGGGAAATCGTCAGCAAGGTCTATTGTGACCACACCCTGAAACCAAGTCATTCAGGGCCGCTGGACGCGTGCCATAATCGCGCCCACCTGTCGTCTGTGTCTCTCAATTATATGCAATATGGTTCAGACATCAGCGTTGAGCCGGGCTTTCTGGACCGGTTCTTCCTGTTCCAGCTTCCCGTTGAGGGGGCAGCGCAGATAACTACCGGAAATGAAGATTTCACCACAACGGTCGGTATGTCATCAGCCATTAATCCCACTGACTATACCAAGATGCTCTGGAACAAGGACTGTAAGAAATTAATGGTTCAGGTTCGGGCGGAAGCTATGGAAATGCGTCTGTCCCGGTTGCTGATGCGGCCCATAGACAAGCCGATCCTGTTTGACCAGTGCATCTCGGCGGATAATAAACCAGCCCATGACTGGTGGCGGCAAATCAAACATCTTGCCAGCGATCTTGACAATGGTATGGACCCATGGCGGTCCCGCCATATTCTGGAGGATATGGAACGTCACCTGTTGACGAACTTACTGTATTCCTTCAACCATAATTATATGGATGCGCTATTGGCACAGGAAATTCAGGCGGCACCGAAACATGTAAAGCTGGCCGAAGACTATATCAATGGTCATCTGAAAAAACATATGTCCATTGATGATCTGGTGAAAATTACCGGTGTCAGCCAACGGTCCATATTTGAAGGTTTCCGTAGCTTCCGTGGCACAACACCCATGAAATATGTGCTTCAGCTGCGCCTTGAAAAAGTACGGGAGGAGCTGCGCGCATCCGGCCCGGAAAGAAGCGTTACCGACATCGCCCTTAAATGGGGTTTCAGCCAGCTTGGTCGCTTTTCCGTATCCTATAAGAAAGTTTACGGCGAATCGCCATCTGATACCCTAAAGCGGTGACGTGAGATCAGTAATTTTTCCCGACGGATCAACAAATATTGCCCGTTCAAGCTGGGGATATTTCGCCCATACTTGCGCCAGTTTGTCAAAAGCCATCACATAGAAAGCCGTGGACAGCATATCAGCCGTTGTCGCATCCTTTGCCACCACGGACACCGCGCCGTGATGGTTGGCGCTGCGGCCCGTTTTGGGATCAAGCAGATGATGCAGGCGGCTTTGATCTGAGAAGGGGCTGCCGTAGCCGCCGGAGGTTGCGAGGGCCTGATGATCCAGCGGAATTTTGAGCAGGGTTTTATCATCTTTCAGGGGCGAAGATATGCCCGCCGTCCATTGCCGTCCGTCCGCGTGCTGACCTATGGCGTAAGTCTCACCCATATGAACCAGAATATTTGTGAAACCGGCAGTCTTCAAAATCTTTGCCACCCGATCCGTGATATAGCCCTGCGCAACACCATTGAGGGAAATTCCCATATGGGGCTTTGCGAAAGATATACGCCGACTATCCAGAATAATTTTATCAGACCCGACCCTTTTCAGCACTGCTCTGATCTTATCATCTGATGGTCCGGCGGCATCCGCGCGCTTGTGCGAAAAATGATCGGTATAGAGATTCCATAACGGCTGAATTGTCACATCAAAAGCCCCGTCCGTGATCTGATAGCATGACAGACAGCGCGACAGCAAATCCAGAAATTCGATATCCGGATTATCCAGAACCCCGTCCCTGTTCAGGCGACTTATGGCGGAATTCTCAACATAAAGACTGAAAATATTTTCCAGACGATTAATCTCGCGCTGGCAACGGCCAAATATAGCCCCTGCTTGGGCCGGATTATTGCTATAGAGCTTTATCTCGGCTCTGGCGCCAAGAGCGGCTCCCTGCCAACGGATAAGGGCGGGCGGGGCGGCATAAGTCGGGTCACATAGCCCCATGCCCATAGCGGCGGCGCTGATTGAAATAAACCGCCGCCTGTTAAGTTGCGTGGTCATATTCGTCGCTGTCACCCAGTATATAATCCGGGGGAATATCTGTATAAAGCACAACCAGACCGCCAAATTCATGGACAAATTGATCGGCCTTTTCTCTAGTGCCAAAGGGGATGGTTTCCTTGGCCCCCATGCCGCCGCGCTTGCGGCTATTAATGACATAAATGGCCTGTTCCGCCTTGATCCAGATACCCTGATCCTGTGGCTTGTCCCAACTTGTCGCCCGCCCCATATCATGAACATAAATGGCCAGAATCTGCTGTGCCTCACCGGGTAAAATCTTATAGGCCAGCGCATCGCGCACCGAGGTAAACCAGATAGCCTGACCCTGCCCCTTTTCAAATATATGCGCCTTTGGCCCCGGATGATCAATCACAATCATATTGCAGTAATGGCCCTCTGCCTCACGGGTGATCTGCGCCGGATCGGGTATTTTGATATCCTCCTGACATCCAACGAGAAGGAACAGGCCCATGTATAATATATATCTCACAACTGTCTCCTTTTGAAAATGGCACAGGCCGTCACAAGCGGTGCGATTACCCATGACATCATAATCAGAATCAGGCTGGCGTCCGACACCCGATGCTCAGAACTTAACCCCGCCATACCCGATAACAGGGCCGTATCGCTGCTGGAGGTCAGGTTAAACATACGGTAGCTGTCGGTAGGGTTTATCAGCATAAGCCATTTTACCAGCTCCCCATTGATCCCGCTATCACCTGAGGCCAGCAAAGCCAGCAAACCCATATCATAAAGCAGGACGAACAACAGCCAGATGCCAATAGCCATGGCCGCAGCCGTGCCCCGCTCGCGCACCCACGCACTGACCATATATCCTATGCTTAAGAATATAGCTCCCAACAGGACAGAGGATAGCAATAGACGGATAAAGCTTTTCCATTCCTGATCCGCAAAATTTGTCTCTCCGGTGAGAGAAATAGTAAGCCCCGCGACCCCGTAACCAACCACAATGGCAATGGTCAGCAGAAACAGATGGCCGATGAATTTACCTAGTATCACCTCGGTTCGGCTAACCGGATGGGTCAGCAGCAAGGTTAGGGTTCCGCGCTCCGCTTCCCCGACCACACTATCATAGGCGAGTAACAGAGCAATAAGTGGAATGAAAAATATACTTAAAGACGACAGGCTGACCACGGTTACCGCCAGAGGGCTGACGCTTGTGGTTCCCGTGGGCGCACTGCCCAGAAAGCTTAAGATAAGGGCGAGGGTCGTCATAATCAGCGTGATCATGATCACCCAGCGGTTCCGATAACCATCGCGGACTTCTTTAGTTATAAGTGTCCATAGTCTATTCATTGGTCTGTCCCTCCGTCAGGGCCAGAAAAATCTGTTCCAAGCTGGGGTCTTTCACCTCAATATCGGCAAGGGAAATATTCAAATCCATCAGTTCCCTGATAAGTGCAATTTTCTCATCAGCAGGACAGGAAAAATGAGCAACGCCATTGACAAAACACTTGTCACCAAAATGCTGAGCCAAAAGTTCCATTGAACTATCCGGCGCATGAATTTTGATTTCTGACGCGAGCCCGATATTCTGGCGTAATTCTGCAATAGAGCCCAGGGCCACAAGATTGCCCTGTTTCAGAATAGCCACCCTGTCAATACGGCTGTCCAGTTCTGTCAGGGCATGAGACGAGATTAATATGGTCGTTCCGCCGCGCTTCATATCATCAATGATACTGTAAACATTCTGACGGGATGCCGGATCAAGGCCCGTTGTCGGTTCATCCAATATCAACAGCTTGGGCTGCCCTATTAAAGCCTGAGCCAACCCCAGCCTTTGCCGCATGCCCTTGGAATAAGTTGAAATGCGGTGATCTGCCGCCTTATATAGGTCCACACGGTTAAATAAATCATTCAGACCGCTTAAGGATGCTCCCTTTAGCTGAGCATAAAACGCCAGCGTTTCCCGACCTGTCATGTTATTCTGGAACAATACCTGTTCGGGCAGGAAGCCAATATCCTGCCGTACCCTGTTAAAATCCGTCGCCATAGGGTCATAGCCCATAACCTTCGCCGTTCCAGCCGTGGGCCTTACCAGACCCAGAACCATTTTGATCAGCGTACTTTTTCCCGCCCCGTTATGACCCACAAGGGCAAGGCATTCGCCTGTGGCAACCGTAAGGCCCATTGTGTTTACCGCTTTGGTTTTACCATAGTGCTTTGAGACAGATGTGAGCGTTATATTATTCATTGGCATATACCATATTCTGCGGTATTTTCATTAAGGGGGCGCTATCGATCACGCCGCCGGGATGCAGAGCGGGAAAGGCTGACTGTGCCCATTTCAACAGCAGTACAGCCGGACTGTTCATCAATAGTTTTGCCGACGGATAACGCCATAAAATCTGATCGGTCAGGTCGTTGGGCCGATATATATTATCAGAGATCCCATCCCCGTCCATATCAAAGGCCGTATTATCGCTCCAATAATTTCCCCGACCTTCACTAGACCATTCCAGCCAGCGCGTACCCACATATTTGACCTGCATCCGGTTATCTATAAAGGCATTACCCGTGATATCATTTTTTTCAGATCCAGCAGTAAATTGCACCCCTATGTCACAACCTGCCAACATATTATCCCGAATAATATTCCGATTGGAATTATAAATGAAGA
>JAGLJX010000289.1 GCA_023142175.1 Emcibacter sp. | reverse complement strand
GGTTCAAATCCGCCCCCGGGCACCACTTTATAATCCTTCCTAATATCTCAACAGATCAGCTCATTTAAGTCTGTCCGTTGACAATAATATTATAAATAATTCCTTTTTTGTACAGAGAGTAGTCCACAAGACTAAATAAAGGATCGTTAATGAGCGGGCTTAAGGGATTTGATTAAGGGGCGTTAGTCTCAAAAAAAGGTCCATTAAACTAAAGACACTTGAGTTTTAAAAACCCGCCAATAGACTTTTTATTATATTTTTTTTACATTTGATGACATTAGTTTAGGTTGATTCTATGGATTTTTAAGTATCCTATTAACCTAACAACCAAAGGATTTATAATGCCTGTCTACGGAAAAGGGCCTTCTACAATAAAATTTTATCGCTATTTTCCATTCAGCTTTCTCTAAGATGGATATTCGAGTTATCGAAAAGAATCAGGGCAATCTGGAAGAATTATACCGATATCATAGCAAACGGTTAGTTGGTTATGTATATAATTTCCTGCGTTCTGAGAATGAAGCTGAAGAAATTGTACAAGAAGCTTTTCTAAAACTTCACAGCGTAAAAAAACCTGAAAAAATAATTTCCCACAAGGCTTTTCTCTATCGAATAGCCCATAATCTAGCAATGAATACCCTTCGCAGGAGACGCATCGTCAAGTTTGATACGGGTGTTAATATGGAAGAAATTGAAGTGGAAAGCAACGAGCCATTGGCCGACCAACAACTAAGTTCCAAGCAGGAGTTTAAAATCTTCTGCGATGCCGTTGCAAAGTTGCCGCCCAAATGCCGCCAAGCTTTCATTTTGCGGGTCATCCATAAGAAATCCTTTAAAGAAGTGTCACAAGAACTAAATATTGCTATTAGCACGGCAGAAAAACATGTATTACACGGAATGCGTGAATGCCAACAGTATATGGAAAAAGCCAAGGTTAAGCATAAGAATAATAATAACTAAATAAAATTATAAGGTAGAGAATAAAAACTAAGTAGCGTGTAAAAGGATAGTAGAATGAATAATCAGAGGGTAGTCTGATGAGTAAAGTTTTAAACATATTACAAAGTGACGGCCCTATGGACGCCGCTAGGAAATGGTATCTTCTTCTGGAAGACAAAGCCGGAAATGACCAGATATTAGACCAGTTTGAGGAATGGTTGGCGACAAGCCAGTCCCATAGAGATGCCTTTGACTCTGTTGTTGATTTCTGGTCAAAGATTGATAGTTTGCCGGAAATTCAAAAAATTCGAGAGACAGGTTCTGATATTCTGAATGTGGAATCTCATGATCCAGAAGATAATATTGTCATTAATAAAATACAAAAAAAGCCCGAAGCCACCGTTGCCATTACTATGCAAACATGGCGAAAATGGGCTGTCGCGGCTACAGTTCTTATTATCGTATCTTTCGCGATTACCCTCTATAGTAATTATCTGCCAGAGGGAACTTACCAGACGGCGACCGGAGAACAGCAGGTCATACAACTTGCAGATGGCTCAACTGTTTATTTAAATACGCAATCAAGTTTCAGGGTAGATTTTAGTAATAAAACACGAAAAATTTATCTCCTCGAGGGCGAGGCGCGCTTTGATGTGGCAAAAGATAAAAACAGGCCCTTCATTGTTGAGACATCCTGGGGTGATGTGCGTGCATTGGGTACGTCTTTCAATGTCTGTAATAATGAAGAAAAGATTGAAGTCCTCGTCTTTGAAGGTACAATCACGGTAGATCACAATAAGAGCAGAAATGCTGGCATAGTCGATTTTTCGAAACTAAGCCAATCGGAGGTGTTGGTTGCTTATGGTGAAAGGGTTGTTTTCTTTGAAGATAACCTGAGCATTGTCCGAGCAGCAAATGATTTGGAAATATCACAAAAACATGCATGGCGGGAAGGAAAGCTGATCTTCAGGGACCAAAGATTATCCGAAGTCGTCAGGGAAGCGTCCCGATATACCAATAAGAAAATTGTCATCATGGATGATGCGTTAAATGACATAAAGCTGAGTGGCGTTTTTGATATCGAAGATTTTGACGCATTAATACATGCCATAGAGAATGCTTTTCCAGTCAAGGTAATACAGTTTACGCCCTATATAACAGTCATAGCAGAAGGCTGAGTTTTATAAATAACCTGTTTAATGATAAGGCGTTGATAATATTTTCAATATTACTCCTGATTTTGTTGGCTCTGATCAGAAAATGTAACCACATTTCCCATCATATATGATGTTCTTGACCCTTATTTCTACTTTCTGGGTCAATATCTTTGTTGATAATTCAATCAATTACCAAGCTGAGAACAGAATATTATGCTGTTTTTTTACCGTTTGGCAAAATAATTGTTAGTTATTGATTTAATTGATCTTTTTCCACGTAAAGTTAGTTTTTTACATAGTGGATTTCATTCCTCCAAGGGTCTTAGTCTTGAAGGGCAGTGAAAAAAAATTGCTACGAAGGATAATAATACCTACCCCCATATGAAACTTTCCGGTGATTGGATTTCATTGACCTTCTTTTTTCAAAATAATTTTAAGGAGGAATATCTTGGATATTCATACATCAAACACACACACAAAAATATTAAAAGGTGGTATTTCAGCATTAGCTGTTATAGCCAGCTTAACATTTGGGCTTAACACTTCTTATGCGGCTGCGGCAGAAGAAGATGAGGCACTCGAAGAGGTTGTGGTTACCGGTTCACGTATTAAACGTAAGGACCTGATCGCCACCTCACCTGTCAATATTATCACAACAGAAGCACTTGAACTTACCGGTTCAACACATGTTGCCAATTACATTAACGAACTGCCATCCGCTGGTGTTCCGGGTTCTGTTGATACGGGTACTAATTTCCGTACTGCGACAACTGGTTTGAATACTGTTGATCTGCGTAATCTTGGTGTTGAACGTACATTGGTTCTCGTCAATGGCCGTCGCCATGTTGGTGGTGCAGCGGGCTCTCCTACTGTTGACCTTTCCATGATCCCTGCGGCCCTTGTACAACGTGTTGAAGTTGTTACCGGTGGTGCTTCTGCGGTTTATGGTTCAGAAGCCATGGCTGGTGTTATCAACTTCATCATGAAAGATGATTTTGAAGGCGTTGAAGTTAACGCACGTTTCGGAACATCTGAAATTGGTGGTGCTGATGAAAAAGACGTCTCCTTCCTTGCGGGGGCCAATTTCGCAGACGACCGTGGTAATGCAACAGTTTACTTTGGTTATAGTGACCGTGGTATTTTGCGGTCTTCAGATCGCGAACTTTCCGCTCATGATGCGACAAACAGTTCCTTTGGTCCAAAGGGTCACTTTTTTGATCCCGGATTCAACATCAGCCTGACACAGGACGACACTACTGGTTTGTTTGACAAACCTTTTGTCAATGCAGAAGACGGCTTTGACCGGAATGCTGTACGTTTAATCAGGGTTCCAAGTGAGCGTCTTCAGTTCAATGCTAACCTGAACTATAAAATCAACGATCATGTGAACTTCTTCAGTGAAACTGCATTTAATCGTCTGACAGCTTCCTCACAGCTTGAGCCTTCAATCGTTGGTTTCTTCATATCAGTTGGCAGTATTCCAAATATTAATGTTCCCATTGATAATCCATTTGTACCAACTGAATTGCGCGATGCGGTTCTTGCGGCGACACCTGGTGCTGAACACATCGTTATGTTCCGCCGCTTTACGGAAATTGGCCCACGGACTAGTGACGTTCAACGCCAGACTTTCCGTACAACCTTTGGACTTAATGGCGACATCAATGACAATTGGGACTATGAAGTTTACTACCAGTATGGTGTAAATACTCAGGACCAGACCAATGGTGGTGTGTTCAATACCCTGAACTTCCTGAATGGTCTGAATGTAGAAGATGACGGCGCTGGTGGGTTCCAGTGTGCGGATTCTCTTGCACGTGACCTTGGTTGTGTACCTATCAATGTATTTGGTGAAGGTACGATCACTGGTGCTGCCCTTGATTTTGTTCAAGTTGATAGCCAGCTTACAACACGTATGGTTCAACAAGTCGGCGGCGTGACCTTAACCGGTTCCGTATTCGATCTTCCTGCCGGTGAACTTGGTGTGGCTGTTGGTGCTGAATGGCGTAAAGAAACAAGTGCATTTAATTCTGACTCACTTGCGGCTTCTGGCCTTACTTCCGGTAATAGCACGCCAAACACAGTCGGTGAATATGATGTATACGAAATGTTCGCCGAAGCTGTTGTTCCGATCCTGCAAGATGCGCCTTTTGCAAAATATCTGGGATTAGAATTCGCTGCACGTCACGCGAATTATAGTACAATTGGCGGCAACTGGGCTTACAAAATCTCTGGTGACTGGCGTCCTACTGATGACCTTCGCGTTCGTGGTGGTTATTCAACAGCTGTTCGCGCACCAAACATCGGTGAATTGTTTGACCCAGGTAGTGAAACTTTCCGTAGCTTCGTAGACCCTTGCGCCTTTGCCGGACAGGGTGGTGCCAGTGCTGATGGTAATACTATATATGATGTGCAGAGTGCTACCGTTCAGGCAAACTGTGCTTCTTTGGGTACAGCTCTGCTTGATCCTGCTGGTATTAACATCACTAGTGCTGGTGGTCT
>JAGLJX010000288.1 GCA_023142175.1 Emcibacter sp. | reverse complement strand
GTTTTTTTCATCATCCGTCAGAGCGCCCTTTGATTTTTTACGGCTCATTGCAGCCTCTTTTCTGATAAAAGCCGCCCACCAAGCCCCTTAGGAAGCAGAAAATAATACCGGCCACGATCTTTCATAGGGCCGGCCATCAATCCGGCATCTTCGCCAATACCCCAGTAAACATCGGCGCGAACCCGTCCCTTTATCGCCCCGCCGGTATCCTGTGCAATCACCAGCCGTCGAAGAGGGTCAGCAGATTCTGTGGTGGGGTTCAGGTCAAGCCAGACCGGCATCCCCAGCGGCACATATGTCCGGTCAACTGCCAGCGACCTTCCCGCTGTCAATTCCACATTCATTGAGCCGACCGGAGCTTCCCTATCCAAAGGCCGGAAAAAAACATATGATGGATTTTTCCACATCAGAGCATTAGCTTGTGATGGATGGTTATCTATCCATTCCCGAATTGCCTGCATCGACATATCTTCCCGGGAAATTTCTTCATCTTCAATTAAAAATTTACCGATGGAATGATAGGCCTTGCCATTTTTTCCCGCATAGCCAAATGTTTTCCGGTCGCCATTCTCATAACGAATAACGCCAGACCCCTGAATATGCATAAAAAAAGAATCTACCGGGTCTTTTAACCAAACCAGCTCCAAATTCTGATTGATCAGTACGCCCTGATCAATATTCTTCCGGCCTTCATAGGGAATAAATTCGCCGTCTTTCACCTGTCCAATGATGGATTTTCCCCGCAAAGATGAGCTGAATTGACCAAGGTCCAGTGTTTTTAAGTTTTCTGGCACGGCATAGAGGGGATAGTTATATTTAGCCGTCTGTATGGCGCTACCGTCATATTCCGGCGCAAAATACCCCGTAAACAACCCTTCGGTATCCGCGCCATAAGAAACAACCACAAAATAGCGCTCAAAGAAATCCCGTGATTGCTGATCCGAAAGACCGTTCAGTTTTTCAGCTTTTGAGCAGGGCTCTTGCCAGTCACGAGCAGTTCCACCAAGCCTTTCTGGCTGTATTTTTTTCGTGAGGGGTTGTGACAGAAAGACGGTACAGGATTTTTTAAAGGCAATGAAGGCCAGCGCCTGTTGATCAGATGACCAGTTTTTCAGGTCGCTGTAAGGTATTTTCACATAGTCCACCGGCACGCGCGGCACCCTTATCAAAAGCCATAGAGACAAAAGCAATAATATTCCTGCTCCGCTAATGATAACAAATTTCCGCATGATTTTATAACATACTACCCGGTTCTTGTGGCAACTAACGTCCAGTTAGGATCAGCGCTTTTTACATCACGGCAGAAAGTCCAGATATCGGTGATCTTAATCGCTTTATCTGTATTCCCTTCAATGATTTTATCACCCGTGTCACGTGTCGCCATGATCATATGACTGGTAAATTCAACGGTAACTTCTGCAAGTGAGCCGGAAAGACTAACATCCACAAGGTCAATTTTTTCGATATCCATCAGCTTGTTATCGCTATGTAAATTTTCCTTTTCCAGACTAGCGATGGCCCCGTCAAACTGATCATAAACCTGCCGACTTAACATATTTCTCAGGATTTTTCTGTCCTGAACCCAGAAAGCATTCAGCACTAAACCGTAAGCATATTCTGCGCCGTCAAAAAAACTGCGCAGGTTAAAGCTGTGATCAAATTGGTGGATCTTCTCTATCGTGCTATAAAAGGGTGAGGATTTGCTCAGACCCAGATTAACGACAGGCCCCTGGTCTTCCGGGTCGGGACGAAACTGAACAACATTATCATCTTCGTGATTACCCTCATGTCTGGTTGTTTGCTGATGGTTATTATTGTCTTGGTCTTTTGTGGGATCATAGCCGGTTTTTTTGCCCAACGTGCGGCGCAGTTGAAACAATATAAAAACAGCCACCAGTGCTAATATTATAATAAGTTCGATGCTTTCAGATTCACTTTGCATTTTTTTCCTGTTCTACGCCTTGGCGAAAGATGTATGATGCTTATATATAAGACTTATTCGGACAAATTTAAATACTCCATTTTATAATGCCAGTAAATAATGTTCAAATCACTTAAAACGAGCTTTTAAAATGCCTTTACTTATATTGTTTATCCTTATTGCCGTGCCTTATCTGGAATTTATGGTCTTTCTGGAGGTTGGTAGTGCCATTGGCGGCTTTCAGGCTCTTCTTTTGACTATATTGACAGCGGTTATCGGTATTTATCTGATCCGCCAGCAAGGGCTTGTGGTTATGAACCGAATGCATCATACCCTGCAACAGAACGAAAGTCCGGTTGAGGACATCTTTCATGGCTTCTTTCTTTTGATTGCCGGCCTGTTTTTTCTCCTGCCCGGATTCATCACAGATACAGTTGCCTTGTTTTTAGCCATCGAACCCATTCGGGCCGTGCTGGGCAAAATCATCGTAAAAAATATAGGCACAACTTTTTACAGAAATAACGCAGGTCCGGGAAATAATAACCCTTACGATGAGGGAATCACTATTGATGGCGAATATGAAAAAAAACCGGACAGTTCAAAAAATATTGATCACAAGAAGGGTTGAGAGACTAAATGCTACGATCTTTTGCAATATGACCAATATTGCTTGTACTGAAACAAAATCCATGTTAGCCAACATATTTTTACGAAGAACAACATAACTTTTGGGATATTTTTATGTCAGACGAAACTGAAAACAAACCTGCTGAAGCCGTAGACGCAACAACAGAAACCGCTGTTGAAAACGAAGGCCCGCAAATTGGTATTCTTGGACAATATATCAAAGACCTGTCCTTTGAAAACCCAACGCCGGCACAGACTTTGCAAAAGCTGGCTAAAGAACAACCCGCCATGAACATCAATGTGAACCTCAATGCCCGCGCTGTTGGCGAAGACGTTTACGAAGTTGATCTGAAAATAACCACAACAGCCAAATCCGGTGAAGAAACCGCCTTTGTTGCTGAGTTGGTTTATTCTGGTCTTTTTGCCGCTAAAAATCTGCCGGAAAATTCCCTGCAGCCATTTTTAATGATTGAAGCTCCCCGTATTTTATTCCCATTTGCACGGCGTATTATTGCTGATGTAACCCGGGATGGTGGTTTCCCACCCCTGATGCTGGAGCCAATTGACTTTGCCACTCTTTATCAGCAACAGATGCAGGCCGCCCAAGAACAGGCCGCTGCTAGCGATGATGTTGTTGTAAACTAAGCGTCTGGTTTTTACAGAATTTAAAAGCCTCCGGTTATATGACCGGGGGTTTTTTTTATGCTGTTCCAAAGGGCGTTTTCACCCATTTCAGCAACAAATTCCTCATGACGGATAACCTCTTCGGGTGACGGGCTATGTGGGCGGGCAGCTCGAGCCGGTCTTTCATTATTATGAGCCGCACCCCGGCTCTTCCCGATAGCTTTTTTCTGACCTTCCAGGGCAAGCCCCCGTTGTCTTCCCCCCATTAGTTCCAGATAAACCTCTGCTAAAAGCTCCGCATCCAAAAGAGCACCATGTTTAATGCGGTTAGAGTTGTCGATGGTAAATCTTTTACAGAGCGCGTCCAGCGTATTGGGTGATCCGGGGAATTGGCGGCGGGCAATTTCCAGTGTATCTATAGCCCGAACCGTGGGATATTCTTTATGGCCGACTTGCGCAAGTTCCCAATTTATAAACTTCATGTCAAATTCAGCATTATGCGCCACCAGCTTCGCATCACCGACAAAATCTATAAATTTAGCATATATTTCGGAAAAGACAGGATAGCCCTTAAGATATTCCGCGCTCAGGCCATGAATACGAAAAGCACCTTCGGGCATATCCCGTTCAGGATTGACATATTGATGAAAAATTCGTCCCGTGGGCAGATAATTTTCCACCTCAACACAACCAATCTCCACCAACCGGTCGCCAGTGAAGGGATTAAACCCTGTTGTTTCCGTATCAAATACGATTTCCCGCATTATTTTTTTGCCCTAATTTTTTCGATGATCTGATGAACCTGATCTTCAGCATAACTTAACCCCTGATCAGTTTGAACAATAAAATCCGCCCGCTGTCTTTTTTCACGATCCGGCATCTGTTTGCTCAGAATATTTTCAAATTTCTCCGCTGTCATGTCTGGGCGCGCCAAGACACGTTGGCGCTGAACCTTCGCTGGTGCCGACACTACCACCGTGAAATCACAGTTTTCTTCACCACCGGTTTCAAATAATAACGGTACATCCATCACCACCATATCATAACCCTGCACTTTGGCCTGTTCAAAAAATTCCTGCCGCCGGTCCGACACCATAGGATGCAGAATAGCTTCCAGTTTTTTTAATGCCCCGTGATCACCAAAAACCCGTGATCCTAATTTTTTACGGTCAATGCCATCCGTTTTTTTTACACCGGGAAAGATTTGTTCCACCCTGTCCACTGCCGCGCCGTCTTTGGCCATTAAGTCGTGCACGGCCTTATCAGAATCAAATACTGGCACCTGAGCCCGCTCAAACATCTTCGCCGTTTCCGATTTACCCATACCAATAGAACCCGTAAGCCCAATGATTGTCACTTTCCGAAGCACGTGCTGGCGCAGATGCCGATCCACTTCTGGCTCCTGCCCAAACCATTCCTGAAATGCCGGGGCCGCCTGATAAAGCAACATACCCAGACCATCAACGCAAATATTGCCCCGTATTCTGGCCTGCTTCAACAGGTCAGTCTCCAGCGGATTATAAACGATGTCATAAACCACCGCCAAGGACGGTAGCGCGGATAAGTCTATATCCAATGGCGGCTGACCCGTCATACCGAGTGTTGTCGTATTAACCAGCAATGCTGCGTCCGATAGTTTTTGCGACCTGTCCTGCCAGTCACAAACCATTATCCGTGAATCATCAAATATTTCTGCCAGCTTTTCTGCCCTCTGCTTTGTGCGGTTCAACAGCCGGATTTCGGAAACGCCATCATCCAGCAGGCTGACAATGGCCGCCCGCGCCGCACCACCGGCACCAAGAATTACCGCAGCGCCATTTTCCGGTGACCATGTGGGTGCGCTTTCTTTGAGGTTGGTTAAAAAACCATATCCGTCTGTATTAGAGCCATATAACCTACCCTCCCGAACCGTTACCACATTTACCGCACCTATTTTCAGTGCCAGATCATCCACCTCATCCAAAAAAGGAAAGGCGATTTCTTTATGGGGTACAGTCAGGTTAAGCCCGACAATATTTTTTTCCGCCAGCGTTCTCAGGAAGGCTTCCAAATCCTCTGGTTTTACGGGATAGGCCTCATATTCACCGCTAATGCCATATTTCTGTAACCAGAAACTATGCAGTCTTGGCGATAAAGAGTGGCTGATCGGCCAGCCGACAACACCTGTTTTCAATATATTTATCATGACTTTAAAATATTCAGTTTTCTCAAATTTTCCATAACATTTAATAATGGCAGCCCAAGAATAGCAAAATAATCCCCTTTAATTTCAGAAAAAAGCTGTGAACCTAAGTCTTCCAACATATAACAACCCACTGAATTCAAAATTATTGAACCCGATTTTTGCAAATAATTCTCTAAAAATATGTCGCTAAAATTTCGCATGGTTAAGCTGGGGCATATTGTCTCTGCAACAATAATTTCTTGATTTTTCATCAATGCATAAGAGGTATATAAATGGTGTGTTTTTCCCCGCAAAAAACGCAGGTGCTGTTCCGCTTCCTGAAGGTTTTTTGCTTTATCAAATGACCTGTCTTGACAAATTAATAATTGATCCGCCCCTAAAATAACTTTATCCGGATATTGTTGACTTATTGCCCGCGCCTTACTCAACGCCAGTTCTATTGAAAAGGCCTCTGGCTTTACGCCCTGTTCGTTCATTTTTGCTTTTAAATAATCCTCGTCAATATCTGCCGCTACTATTGAAAACGCAATAGAGGCTTTTTCCAGCAAAGCACGGCGGGCTTGACTTGCAGACGCCAAAATAAGTTCCGGGCTATTTGGTTTACTCACTGGCTTTTTTTTCTCTGTCAGCATCATATTTATATTTTAGCTTCATAATAGCACCTGCCGTTTCCTCGATGGATCTGCGGGTAACATTAATCACCGGCCATCCCCGGTTGGAAATTAGGCGTTGCGCCTGTTGCACTTCTTCTTTAATGGCGTGTTGATCCACATAGGTGGTCTGTTTATCTTCTTTTAAAGACAACAACCTGTTACGCCTGATATGAACCAAGCGGTCCACACTATTAATCAGGCCCACTACAAATTTATCGCCAAGATTATCAAATTCTCTGGGCAGGGGTTGGTTTGGCACGATAGGCACATTAGCCGTTTTCATGCCTTTGTTGGCTAAATAGATACTGGTCGGGGTTTTGGATGTTCGGGAAATACCAACCAAAACAATATCCGCGTCTTTCAACCCATCAAGACATTGGCCATCATCATGCATCAAAGTATATTGCATCGCATCTATACGCTCAAAATATTCATCATTCATTTGATGTTGCAAGCCGGGGCTGGCAATACTTTTCTGCCCCAGATGGCGTCCTAGTTCCCGAATTATACCATGAAGCACCGAAATATACGGCCAGTTGTTTTTTTCACAGGCCGCGACCAACACATCTTCAATATCCTGATTAACCAAAGTAAACATAACGATTCCCGGCTTTTCGGAAATTTCAGGAATCAGTCTTTCCATATGACGGGCAGTTCTTATCATCGGCCAGTAATGTTTATTGGCAACCACATCGGGAAATTGAGCCAACGCCGCTTTAGCAACCTGTTCCAAAGTATCGCCGGTTGCGTCCGAGACCAGATGAAGATGAATTTTTTTCATATAACTACCGTACAATCTGAATTATGGGGATAACTAGCCTTTTTTTACAAAAACCGTTATTTCATACACCCTATTGTTTTTTTATAACTGGTTTTATACCCATGAGGATAATTTATTTTTTGCCCTGTGGGAATCAGCCATTTTTTTACCTCAAAAAAGATATCCCCGTTATTCCCATGATTAAATTCTTTATCTTTAGGCCTTATCCATAGACTTATTCCCATAAACCCGCTATGTGATAAAAAACTTATATGGTGGTTCTTTCTGTTCATATTTCTGGGGGTAACTTTTAATCCCCGTGATTCACAGGCATCCACTACAACAACTACCTTTTATTTATATATAAATA
>JAGLJX010000287.1 GCA_023142175.1 Emcibacter sp. | reverse complement strand
CCGACACGACTTTTTCGATCAAGTCTCGGTCATTCAGGGAGAGCAAAGATATCAGGTATTTTCTGAATTTGATTATGATGTCTCGGATAGGATAAATGTCTTTGCAGAAGCTCATATGTCACGCAACAAAGTCGAACGGACCAGAGGGCCAGGGCTGTTTAGGAATGGTCTCGTTGAAAACGGCGCTATTTTAGTTCCGGGCGACCATCCATTTAACTTCTTCGTCGCCGACCCGGCGGCAGCCACTGGTCTTACCTATATCGACCCATCACAGTGGGACAATGCGCTACATACGGCAGTCGATGTTGTCTGTGTATGTCGCCCATTAGGAGCAGATTTAAATGGCAAAGATAATGAACCATACCCTAGAACTTTGAATATAGATTACTGGCGCGTTGTTGGCGGTGTTTCATATGAAATTAATGATATATGGGATGCGCAAGTTTCCTACGCTCATTCGGATGCAAGACGCACAGAACAAGAGCCGTTTAGTTTTATTGCTGACAATATTAATCAGACAGCGTTGGATGGAACATGGAACCCCTTTGGTTCTTCTTTAGCGACACCCGGACTTATTTCACCTAAAGACGGTGTCAGCGTTGCGGGGAATACTCAGGCTGTATTGGACAATCTATATACCTCAGCAGATAACAACTACGTATCTGCTCAGACAGTCATCGACGGCCTTGTGACAGGGGAACTTTTTGATATGAGCGGCGGCACTGTAGGCGTTGCTGTAGGTGCCCAATACCGCGAAGAATCATTTGCCTTCACGCCTGATTCCCTTAGAGCTGCAGCAGGCTCCAATGATAGATCACCTAAGTTTCCTTCAGATGGCGAGCAGGATGTTATGTCGGTATTCGGCGAGGCAATCTTGCCAATTACAGAGGATCTCGAAGTCCAAATCGCATTACGTTATGAAGATTATGGAGACCAAGGTGGTAGCACTACGGATCCTAAGATCGCGGCGCGTTATGACGTAACTGATTGGTTCGCAATTCGTGGTTCTTGGGGAACATCCTTCCAAGCACCAACAATTCGGCAGCAAAGCGAGTCGGTATCTCGTGGTCTATTCGATGATTCAGCTGTCGTTGACCCAAACACGGGTACATTGACTTGTGGTTCTGGCGGTTCATCAATTGTAGGAGAATTACTGCAAAAGGGTAGTCCTGATTTGGGCCCGCAATCTGCATCAAACTTTAATGTTGGCTTCATATTACAACCAGCACAAGGTTTGAGTGTTGTTGTGGACTATTGGAACTTTGATTATAAAGACTTGATTTCACCGGATGAGGGAGCTCAGGCTATTATCGAAAATGACTGTGCTGCCGACGGTATCCCTAATGATCCCCGAATTGAGCGTGATTCCGGTGGTAGTATTAGACGCGTAACCACATTCTTTGTAAATACAGCGCGTGTTAAAACCAATGGTCTGGATTTCACAGTAAATTATGAATTTCCCTTGGGTGATAGCTTCGACGCCAGCCTAACAGCCGGTGCAAGTTGGATTAACAGTTTCAAATATCAAGCCGAAGAAGGTGATGATTTTCAGGATATTGTAGGAAACCGTAATTCTCGTAATCCATTCCGCTCGCTCCCTGAGTGGCGCGTTAACCTCGGCGGTCAACTTGCAAGCGGACCTCATCAGATAAGTGGTACAGTACGTTACATTGATAGCTATATAAATGATGCAAACGGTGACGTCGTGGCTAGTCATACAACACTTGATTTACAATATGCCCTGACGCTTGACAGTTCGTGGATGCAACATCCTACGCAACTCTCCATCGGTGCCAACAATGTCTTTAATCGTGTACCGCCGACACTTGGTTTCCGCCAACGTCCGGGCTTTGATGATACCGTGCACGATATTAGAGGACGTGTTATCTATGTAGCGGCTACTCAGCGGTTCTAAAGTATATACTTATTCTAAAACTAAAGACTGACCATCTCCCTTAGGGGTTTATGGGTATGTCGACAAAACGTAGAAAGCCCTCTAAGTTGTTGCTTAGAGGGCTTTTGTTTGGTTTGAGCTGGTCCTAAAAAACTGTACAGTCTGTTAAGGTGTATCCGAGCATAGAATCGGAGGGGTTTGACACATTAATTTTTGCCAAATTTTATGCTATGTGATCTTCATAAAAACAACATCTTATCATCGACATCGTTTCCACCCTGACATCATAAGGCAAGCTATTTGGCTCTATTTTCGATTTACCATGAGTTACCGAGACGTTGAAGAATTATTGACTGAGCGCGGCATTGATGTCAGAAACGATAGTGATATCTTTTTTAATACGGGCATCCAAATTAAATAAAAAACATTGCATTCCATAATTGTGCCTCTATAACTGATCGCATAATGACAAGTTTGATTCAAAGACATGCTACAACAGTTAACCTGTTGTTTACTCTGGTATTTATTTTAAATACCATGTCCCCCCTATTATCCTCATTCAGTCAAAATACCTTTGCTAACGATTCAGTTATTGAAGGTTTATTGAGTGATAAAATCTTAATTTGCACATCCTCTGGATATAAATATGTCAGCCTAGAAGATTTTAGAAACGGAAAACTCCCTAATGAGCATGACCAAAAGCCCCATTGCCCATTATGTTTTATTTCTACCGCTTTATCGCATCTCTTTGTACCAGAAAACAATTCTATACAATTTCCAATATTTAAATCTGAAAACCCTTATTACCGTACGTTTTTACAGGTTTTAATTCCAAATATAACCCTCAACAATAGTTTTCCTCGAGCGCCCCCCTCCTATTCCTTTTTTGCATAATTTTTACATAGCGAATGTCCACTGTCATTAATTGGGTGACAGTTGCTGTACATAAAGCCATGTATTTTTACACCAAATTAATTATACTAAAGGAATAAAAAATGAAAAACTCAACTTCATTACTAACGATCTGTGCGCTTTTTGCTTCACAGGCGTCTTATGCAAATTCAGCAACAAGTGCCGACGAAAATATAATCGAAGACATCGTCGTTACTGGTAGCCGGATAAAACGCAAAGACTTGACTTCCGTTGGCCCCATAACAATTCTTGATCAACAGATGATCGAAAACACCGGCATTACAAATATGGAAACCCTTTTGCAAAGGCTGCCGTCTTCCGCTGGCTTTGGGGGCAATCAAACCGCTGCCTATTGGGTCAGTAACGGATGGGGTACGCCACAAGTGAACCTTCGTGGCCTTGGCATTAACCGAACATTGGTATTGCTAAACGGGCGGCGACTAGTCAACGGAGGGACGGGCGCCAACAGTTCCGTTGACCTTTCCATGATTCCCATGGCAATTGTCAAACAAGTTGAAGTGCTAAAAGACGGGGCATCAGCCATCTATGGTGCTGATGCCGTATCCGGAGTTGTTAATATTATTACAGATGATAATTTTAATGGCTTAAAGGTTAGTAGCAAATTCGGCATTACGGGAAAGGGTGATGGTGAAGAATATCTTCTAGACCTGACATGGGGCGTTTCTAATGACCGTGGTTCTCTTGTATCCAGTATCAGTTATCAGGATAATAAACCATCCCCGTTGGCTGATCGTGTCCCTTGCCCACTTGCCTCAAATAGCGAAACAGAATGTCGCGGCAGCAGCAGCACAGCAGGCGGACGTGCGGTTTATATGGATGTTGATAATAATCTCGTCCGCATAAATTTCAATAATGAGCAGGGTGGAAAAACATGGGGAATATATGATCCATCCATTCACGGTTATAACTATAATGTGAATTTCAATGCGGTGAACCCCATAAAACGCCTCTCTTTCAGCAGCTTTGGTCATTATAATATTACCGATGATATCCAGTTATTTGGGGAAATGATGTATACTAATCGGCAATCAACTCAACCCGCATCCCCTAACACATTAAAGAATTTTTCTATAGCTGCCGATCACCCGACAAACCCCACCGGCCAAGACCTCTCCGTAGAACGTCGCCGCTTAGTAGAGCTTGGAGAACGCATTTTTCTTCAGGAAGTCAATAGCTTTAGAATTGTTACGGGCCTAAAAGGCACATTTGGGGACAACTGGACATGGGACACCTCCCTAAACTGGGGACGAAACACAGGAACAGACACCATTACCAATGTTGTTAATTTGGAAAGGTTTAACGAAACCCTTGATACTAGTGTTTGCGGCCTGAACGGCATACCATGCGGTGATTATTTAGGCGTTGGGAATGTTAGTCAAGCCGTACTGGATTATTTACCCTTTGATATGACGGATACGGGTGGCAATGAGCTATTAAGTTTGGCGGCGAATATTTCGGGATCTCTATTCAACCTTCCCGCAGGATCCGTTGGTTTTGCTGCGGGCGTGGAATATCGGGAAGATAAAGGCTGGAGGCAACCAGATTCCCTCAAAGTCCTTGGCATCGCTAATTCAAATGCCGAAGACCCAATTTCAGGAAAAACCAAAGCAAAAGAAGCTTATGCGGAACTCAATATCCCTATTTTGACGGATGCTCCTTTTGCTAAAGCATTAGAACTTAACCTTGCACTACGCTATTCTGACTATAATAAATTCAAAGCGGATACAAACTATAAAATTGGCCTTAACTGGCAAATTTTGGACAGCCTCAAAATTCGCGGCACCTATGCCACCGCATTCCGTATTCCCAATATACCAGAGCTTTTTGGCGGTGTTTCGGAAGGAAATCTTACAACGATTGATCCCTGCAGCGGGTGGAGCAGCCTTGACTCTGGTTCAAATGTTTATAAGAATTGTCAGGCAATAGGCGTGCCGGCTAGTTATACTCAGCTGGGAAATACTATTTTGACAGATCGTGGCGGAAATCCGGATCTTGACCCTGAAGATTCCCGATCACTCACCATAGGCACCGTATGGCAGCCCGAATTTGCCGAAGGCTTATCTCTGACTGTCGATTATTTCGATATCAAAATAACTAATGCCATTACAGAGCCATCAGGCTCTATCAAGCTTGGCCAATGTTATGAATCAGATAATCTATCACATGATTTCTGTGGTCCGGAACATCACCTACGTAATACGGTTACAGGCGTTGTTGACTTTCTGTCTGCCCAGAAAACCAATGCCGGATCCGAACGAATAAAGGGACTTGATGTTGGCATCGTCTATAATTTTGAGACCATGGCGCTTAACCATACAATTGATGCACAGGTCAGCTATCTGGATACCTATGAAAGAACAACCTTTGACGGGGATGTTCCCTTCACCCTTGACGGCTTTATTGGTGCAGGGTTTGGTGGTTATCCAAAATGGCGTGCCAATGTAAGTCTTAATACCGCCTCTGAGACGTGGTCTGCCACCTATTCCATTCAATATATTGGTTCTGGGGATGATTTCTTTACAGCAGAGGGCATTGGCTCTCACATGGACCCAGTAATGTATCATAATATACAAGGAACGTATAATATCTCAGAGGGCTTGATTGTTGCTCTGGGTATTGACAACCTTTGGGATAAAAAAGCGCCTCGTGTTGCCAGTTGGACAGACGGAAACACAGATACGATGACTTATGATCTTGCTGGTCGTCGAGGATATGTAAGGCTGACATTCCGTATGTAAGTAATCTATGGGCTGTAGCGGTGTTACAGCCCATTAAAATTATAAGGCAGCATGAAATGAAACTCTCTTTTTTAGTACGAAAATGGCATAAGTGGTTGTTTTTAATAATGGGTCTACAAATGTTTCTCTGGACATTGGGGGGGCTTTATATGGTAGCCATCTCCATTGATTATATTCATGGTGACCACTTGGTAAAGCAAGAAGAAGCCAACATATTGCCTTTATCGTTATTTTCAATGAACATAACAGATGTATTGAAAAGATATCCTACTGCCACAAAAATCGATACAGGGGGTCTTCTTGGCAAGGCCGTTTTTGAAATAACAACGCCTAATGGGTCATTTTTGATAGATGGGCAAAATGGCACAAAGCTCTCTCCCTTACCAAAATCAACCATTCAAACCATCGCAGAAAATATTTATACTGGACAGGGTCCCATATCATCGACCCATCTTCTTATCGATAATCCGCCTACGGAAATTCAAAGCAGGCCACTCCCCCTATGGCAGATTAATTTCGATGACCTGACATCTCCAACATTATATATTTCCGCCATAAACGGTAAGCTGATCACTAAACGTCATGACTTTTGGCGTTATTTTGATTTTTTGTGGATGTTACATATTATGGATTATGAGAAACGTTCAGATGTTAATAACTGGCTTCTACGGATTTCTGCTGCCGTAGCTTCTCTATCTGTAGCATCTGGAATATGGTTGCTTTTTTACAGCTTCAAACCAAAAAGAGCCAGCCTATTACCACTCTTTAGCAGGCTGCGAATATATAGGCTATCCCACAAATGGCTAGCCCTTATTATTGGTTTTCAGATATTCATCTGGGCATTCAGCGGTCTTGTTATGGCTATATTGGACCATGATGAGGTTCAGGGTACCGATAGAGCACAACATAATATAAACCACCCCCTATATTCACCCACTATCGCTATCAAAAATATGTCTACTTTGGACATTGGGCCGAATGATCAGGAGATTTCACTACATCATTTGGATGACTTAAGGGTTTATGAAGTCCAGGGGCAAAGCGGCATCAGACTTTTCAATGCCATATCTGGCGAACGGGTTCTTATCACGAAAGAACGAGCAGAAGTTATCGCCATAAATGATTATGCTGGAAACGCTAAACTTACATCTACCATGATGCTCTCTCTACCAACGTCTGATACGCCACGCCTACAGGGTAAAGCATGGAAAATAGATTTTGATGATATGCGAAACACCTCGCTCTATGTCTCATCAGAAACAGGGAACGTCATTGCTCGGCGCAATGATGCATGGCGAATATTTGATTTTTTCCGTATGCTTCATTTTATGGATTATTTCGGCCAGAATAATTTTAATAG
>JAGLJX010000286.1 GCA_023142175.1 Emcibacter sp. | reverse complement strand
TCTCATCTGCTCTGTCCAGCCACGAAAGATCAAGCCAGGACTCCGGCGTATCGCTGTAAACATCAAGAGCTTCACAATCAATAGTGTGAACCATAATGCCTTTGCCGGTCGTGACAATTCCCACAATCCGGTCACCCATAATCGGATGACAACAATCAGACATATGGACAGCAAGGCCCGGGGTCAGCCCCTTGATGGGAACAGAATGATCGCCACCCTTTCTTATTCCGCCCTCCTCAAGCATTTTAGAAGACGCCAGAGGGCGATTATTATTTAGCTTAATGCCGGGATAAATAGTTTCCAGCACTTTTCGGTCCGACAATTCCCCTTTACCAACCAGCTCAAATATTTCATCCAGAGACGGAAGTTGCAATTTCTTCGCACAAAGATTCAATGCTTTGTCGGTCAATTGCCTGTCTTCAAGCGTGAATGCCCGCTCTAGCAATGTTTTCCCCAGCGCCTGATACTCGTCTTTTTTCTTGTGGCTGATAAAACGTCGCACAGCCGCCTTGGCCTTACCCGTTATGACAAAACTTAACCAGTTGGGGGATGGCTGTTGCGCCCGTGAGCGCAATATCTCAATCTGATCCCCGTTGACCAGCTGTGTCCGCAATTGAACCGGATTACCGTTCACCTTGCCGCCGACACAGCTATCACCCACATCCGTATGCACCGCATAGGCAAAATCAACTACCGTTGAGCCTTGCGGAAGATTGACCAGTTTACCCTTTGGCGTGAAACAAAACACCTGATTCTGATACATGGCAAGACGGGTATGTTCCAGAAACTCATCGGGGCTTTCCGCATGTTCCATGATTTCCAGCAGGTCTTTGAGCCATTTATACTGCTCGCCTTCCTTATCAGAAGAATGCTGTTTGTAAAGCCAATGGGCGGCAACACCCTGTTCCGCTATCGCATCCATTTCCGTTGACCGAATCTGAATTTCAATGCGTTTTTTCTGTGGCCCCAGCACCGCCGTATGAATAGACCGATAACCATTGGGCTTTGGCATGGACACATAATCCTTGATCAGGCCCGGTATGGCCTGCCATTTGGCATGCACCTCCCCCAACACCCGATAGCAGGTCTCCGCATCATCCACAATTATGCGAAAAGCAACAATATCTGCCTGATCATCCAGACTAACATGGCGGTAGGTCATTTTCCGCCAGATAGAATAAAGCTTTTTCTCACGGCCAAAAACCTCAGCCTCGATGCCGACTTTCTCCAGAAGATGCTCAAGATCCGATATTACCCGCTCCTTGATATCTTCCGTATTGGCATGAATCTGATCCATGCGTTTCAAAATCGATTCGTGAGCCTCAGGATAGACATGAGGAAATGCCAATGCTTCCAATTCTTCCTTGATCTCCTGCATTCCAATACGTTCGGCAAGCGGCGCATATATATCCAGCGTCTCGCGGGCAATACGAAGCCGTTTTTCCGGCTTTTTGATATGGCTGAGCGTGCGCATATTATGGAGTCTATCCGCCAGCTTCACCAACAACACCCGGATATCATGGGACATAGCCAGCAGAAATTTGCGGAAATTGTCCGCTTGCTTGGCGCTCTCCGATGAATAGGTCAGCTCGGACATTTTGGTCACGCCATCGACCATTTTGGCAATATTATCGCCAAATAAATCCTCGATTTGTTCCGGCGTGGCAATGGTATCTTCGATGGTATCATGCAGCAGGGCGGTGACGATGGTATCACAATCCATCTTCATATTAGTCAGGATACCAGCCACCTCTAGCGGGTGGGAAAAATACGGATCACCGCTGGCACGGGTCTGCTTCCCATGCACTTTCATAGAAAACACATAGGCCCGGTTCAGCAGGTTTTCATCGGTATCCGGATCATATTCCCTGACCCGTTCCACTAATTCATATTGCCTGATCAACGCATGGCATCCACTTCACAAGAAGAAATCACTTATTTCATTACAATATATATAAACAAAATTTAGTTAAAAAAAAGACCTACAATGAATTTCAATGCAGGTCCCGTTTTCTTAAGTTATGAAGGATGTTTATTCCTTCTCACCATCTTCCGGTCCCTGTTCGGTCATTTTAGAAAACATAGCCTCTGCTTTCATTTCCGCAGATATCTTAGCCAGACTTTCAGTCGTTACTTCCTGTTGGCT
>JAGLJX010000285.1 GCA_023142175.1 Emcibacter sp. | reverse complement strand
CCATTGATCCGGTGCGTTATATCGCCAACCGCTCATCCGGCAAACAGGGTTATGCCATCGCAACCGCATTAGTTTCTTTGGGCGCAAAGGTGAGCTTGATTTCAGGCCCGACCAGTCTTGACGCGCCAAAAGGGGTGACGGTTACGAACATCGAATCAGCAAAAGAAATGCTCGCCGCCTGTCAAAATACTCTGCCCGCAGATGTCGCTATCTGTGTTGCCGCCGTTGCCGACTGGCGGGTGGCAACCGAGGCTGCCCAAAAGATAAAAAAACAGGGTGGTGAAATACCCGCACTACAGATGGTGGAAAATCCTGATATTCTAAAAATGCTCTCTAAAGCCGGGGATGACAGGCCATCCCTTGTGATCGGCTTTGCCGCCGAAACAGAGAATCTTTCAGCCAATGCCAAAGCCAAGCTCGCCCGCAAGGGCTGTGACTGGATCGTCGCCAATGATGTCTCAACCATAGATGGGCAGTCTGTCATGGGCAGTGATCATAACAAAGTTAACTTGATTACCGCTTCGGGGACGGAAGATTGGGACAATGCGCCTAAAGACGAGGTCGCCAGACGGCTCGCCCAAAAAATAGAAAAACATTTTAAGTAACTCAGGGTATAATAATGACAATAGTTGGTTTTCAACAGCTTCCCCACGGGGAAGGGCTAAAACGACCGGAATATGAAACCGCTAATAGCGCGGGAATGGATCTTATGGCCGCCATACCGGAAGGTGAAAACCTCGTTCTTCAGACAGGCGCGCGCCTGTTAGTTCCTACCGGATTTGCCATGGCCCTGCCCCACGGCTTTGAGGCACAGGTCAGACCCCGTAGTGGTCTCGCGTGGAAAAATGGTGTTACCGTACTCAACAGTCCGGGTACCATTGATGCGGATTACCGGGGCGAGGTAAAAGTGATCCTCATCAACCACGGAAAAGAGGATTTTATCATCAGCCGCGGCATGAGAATTGCCCAGATGGTGGTCGCATCCGTCATCCAGACCACTTGGGATGTGCGCGATACACTTGATGAAACCGACAGGGGCGCGGGGGGGTTCGGCTCCACAGGGACAAAAAGCTAAGGCAAGGGAAATAGCATGTTTCGTTTAACCAAAAAAATGATATACGCGCTGGAGGCCGTGGTCGATGTAGCCTATAATGGCCGCACAGGACCCGTGCAAAGTCGGGACATTACACGCCGACAGGAAATTCCCCAGCGTTATCTGGAACAGGTCATGCAACAGCTTGTCCGTGCCGGAATATTAAAAGGTGTCAGAGGCCCCAAAGGCGGCTATAATCTGGCGAAGGAAAGACGGCGGGTTACAGTGGGCGAAATTGTACAGGTGGTCAATCGTATGGATGGCAATAAAGATAATAAAGATGCCATGTCCCAATCCCCCATGGGCATAAAAGTTATCAATCCTTTGATTGAAGGCCTAAACGACAGTATCGTAGAAAAGCTTAACAATATTACCTTGCAGGATTTATGTCAGCAGGCCATGAGTGAAGGCATAGAGACCGATTCCGCAAGAGATTTCACATTTACCATATAACCGCAGGAGGCATACATGCCAGATACCAATACAGTAACTGAAACTGGCACCGAAGGTCGTGGCAAAATTTACGACAATATCATTGAAACAATGGGCAATACGCCACTGGTCAGGATGAACCGGCTGGGCAGCGACCTAGGTGCAGAAATTCTGCTGAAGCTGGAATTTTTCAATCCGCTGGCCTCGGTGAA
>JAGLJX010000284.1 GCA_023142175.1 Emcibacter sp. | reverse complement strand
AGGCCTGTGCCGGATCATCAAGATAGCCACATCGGCAGGGATTCATCGCCGCCACCAGTTGAAAACGCGCGGGATATGTCACGTGACGGTTGGCCCGTGCCACCACCGCTTCGCCGCTTTCAATGGGCTGTCGTAGGCTATCAAGCGCGTTACGGTTAAATTCCGGCAACTCGTCCAGAAATAATACACCCCTGTGAGCCAGTGAAATCTCACCCGGTTTTGCTTTCATGCCACCCCCGACCAATGCCGCCATTGATGCGGAATGATGGGGGTTGCGGAACGGTCGGGTGCGGGTGATCCGGCCCTCGGTCAGCAAACCGGAAATAGAGGCGACCATGCTCACCTCAAGGACTTCCTCCGGTGTCATTGGCGGCAATATTCCGGACAATCGCGCCGCCAGCATGGACTTACCAGAACCAGGCGGGCCGACCATACACAGATTATGACCACCAGCGGCAACAATTTCCAACGCGCGCTTGGCGGTTTCCTGTCCCTTGATATCACGAAGGTCAAGGATACTTGCTTCATCCTCTGCTACGGCGGCAACGGGCGGGTTAAGAAGCTGGTTTCCTTTTAAGTGATTAATCAGGACCAAAAGATTTTCAGCGGCAATAATTTCAATTTCTCCGGCCCATGCCGCCTCACCACCAGAGGCCGCAGCACAGATTAAACCGCAATCATACTCCACCGCTTTCAGAGCAGCGGGCAGAACACCGGGTACGGCCTGTATAGCCCCGTCCAGCCCCAGTTCCCCCAAAACGATGTAGGATTCCACTGTGTCGCTTACCACGGCTTCCATAGCCACCAATAGTCCAAGAGCTATCGCAAGGTCATAGTGGCTTCCTTCTTTGGGCAGATCAGCGGGGGCAAGATTTACGGTAATTCTTTTAGGCGGTAGTGCAAGCCCGATGGCCCCAAGTGCCGCCCTGACCCGTTCGCGGGATTCAGCAACGGCCTTATCCGGCAAACCAACGATAGTAAAGGAAGGTAATCCTGAAGCGACTTGTACCTGCACATCGACAGAGCGGGCCTCTATCCCTACAAACGCAACTGTCCCGATATGTGCAACCATCCCCCTACCTCTCTTACTAAAAATACTATACTTTTTTACAACTTAGCAGTTAACGGGCCAAGAAAAAAGCCCCGCCTTCTGAATAAAAATATGTTCGTGAATTAAATCCAGTAGAAAGCTTTATTAGAGTTTTTCCTATTGCTCTTGGGGTCACTTTCAATGTCTTGGTCGGTACTCTGCCCACTATCTTGTTCTGTATCTTTTTCAATGATGATACCTGACTCCTTACATTTAGACCTCTCATGGCTTTTTATTTGAGGAATGATCATTTTATAAGAAAAATCCAACAGGCGATTTTCGAGTTTATTGAGATTTTTTTCATTCTTTTTTAATTGCATTTCCAAATCTGCAATTATATTTTCCTTAACATCCTCAGGGATTGATATGTGAACTGCAATATTCTCAATTGCCTTACTCATTTCTTCAACCACATTACTTTCGATAAGAATTATTTTTTTCAAATGAGCTGTATCAATATCTCTCAGGCTATATTCGGATTCTTTCAAGACCTGCATACCTGTTTCAACCACAATCTTGAATTCATTATTCAACGCAAGCTTATAATCCATTTCCTCTCGTGAAATAACGGGATGGGTTTTAACGGACGCGGACTTCGTTATAGAATATTCTGAATTATCATGTTTAGAAATAAAATTTTGGCTCACTGCGGTCGCGATGAATAGCATGACAACAAGCGCTACGACTGTGCCGGACAACTTCCAGAATAATGTTTTATAATTTCCTTTTTTCACAGGATACCCTTATAAATTAGAGCTAAAGCCTACTGAAACATACTATAAATGATATATTATTGCAATTGTAAATGGTGATGTAACAATAAATTGATCTCATTTTCAAACAGGGCTATCTTCTAAAAATATCTGGCGACCCTGATCTGAAAGAAATCATCACGGGATTGAAGAAAGACAGGATCTGTCGGGGGGATACCCAGAAAAAACCGGGCATCCAATGTCACCTTCCAATTATCCCCTATGCGCCGACTACCTTCAAAATTGACAAATTTGGCCGATGTATCAAGGTCAAATATAGCACCAACCAGAATTTGCGTACTGTCAATATCATTGGCCGCCCACCGCATGGCTACAAACAGATCATCTTCAAACGGGATCGTGGCAAAGTCGCCCCGACCATCATAAAGATATTCCGCAAGCACGCCAATATCTGAATCTCCGCCTGCCAAACCATAAAAGGTATATTCAAAACCA
>JAGLJX010000283.1 GCA_023142175.1 Emcibacter sp. | reverse complement strand
TACCCAGATCAACTGGGGTTGTTCTGGTATCGGCACTGATAACTTTGATGTTTTCCATAGGCTGACCAAGCACTTCAGCAGCCATCTGGGCAAGCATAGTATCGCTGCCCTGTCCAATATCTGCCGCACCTGAGAAAAGCGTTACCCCGCCGTCATAGTCAATGGTGATCCGCACGGTGGAGGCGGGTAATTTATTCCAGTGAATCGGCAAAGCACTACCAGATATGAAGAAGCCACAGGCGACCCCAATCCCTTTGCCAAAAGGCAGCTTGCCGTGTTTTTCTTTCCATTTGGTGCGCTTCATGGCTTCCGTCAGGCCGTTGCGCAGACCAACAGAGGTCACCCGATATTCATTGGTGGTCAGGGTATTTTCTTTATGGATCATGTTAAGGCGCGTTTCCGCCGGATCCATACCCACCTCAGCACAGGCCATATCCAGCAACACCTCACTGGCAAAGCGCGGATTAACCCCGCCGTGGCCGCGCATGGCTCCGCACATGGGTTTGTTGGTATAAAGCCTGTCCACATGAAAGCGGAAATTTGGCACTTTATAAGGGCCTTGCAGCAGAACCCCGTTGTAATAGGTGGTCACGATGCCGAAACTGCCATAAGCCCCGCCGTCTATGAGGGTGTCCAGCCCAAGGGCGGTGATGCCTTTATCTTTGCTGAAACCCAGCTTCATGGTCAGGTCGGTCTGATGGCGTCCGTGATGGCTGAAGAATACTTCTTCACGGCTGAATTTCACCTTAACATTCCGCCCCAGATCAAGGGCGAATTTCGCCGCTATCATCTCATGGGGGAAGGGGTCGCTCTTGCCACCAAAACCACCGCCCAGATGGGGCTTGACGATGCGGATGTTATGTTCGGGTATCTCCAGAACTTCGGCCATAGCCATATGCAGATAATGGGGAACCTGTGTTGCGGAATAAACGGTGATATTGCCCTGATTGTCAATCTCAACCTGTGTGGCGTGGGGTTCGGTGAAGGCGTGATTGATGGAGGCAAAGCGAAAGCGTTTTTTAACCACAACGTCTGCGTCTTTGAACCCTTGATCCATATCACCAAATTCCTGCACAACATTTTTATGCAGGTTATTTCCCTTGCCAAGTTCGGGATGCAGGGGGCGGTCGGTTGGTTTTAAGGCAGTTTTACTGTCGAAAACCCCTTCGGTTAGCTCGTATGTCACCTTGATCAATTCAAGGGCGCGGAGGGCTATTTCTGCGGTTTCTGCGGCAACTGCTGCCACTGGCTCACCCTCATAACGCACCACGTCGCGGGCAATGGCGGGTTCATCCTTGCTGATGGTCAGCACGCCGAAAGTATTTTTGAAATCCGCGCCGGTCAGCACTCCCTTAACGCCGTTTAAGGCCAATGCGTCACTGGTGTCCAATGACAGGATATTGGCGGATGCGTGGGGGGAGCGCAGAATTTTGATAGTCAGCGGATTATGGAGGCGAATATCATCGGTATAAAGCGCCTGTCCCATGACCTTGGCCCGCGATCCAATCAGGGGTACGGGCTTGCCGATGATTTTATAACCTTTGTCGGGCGCTTCAGTCATGGCGGGTCTGCCTCATTTTTTCGGCCGCACTATGCATGGCTTTTTCGATGCTGTTATATCCGGTGCATCTACAGACGGTGGCGGAGATACATTCTTTTACTTGCTCATCACTGGGCTCAGGGTTGTTATCCAGAAGATGCACGCCGTTGATCACCATGGCAGGGGTGCAATATCCGCATTGGATGGCACCTTTTTCAACCATGGCTTCCTGTACCGGATGCAGGTCGTTGCCCTTGGCGATGCCTTCGATGGTGGTAATTTCGCGACCCTCGGCTTCCATAGCCAGCATGATGCAGGACAGCATGGGTTTGCCATCAACCATGACGGAGCAACAGCCACATTCCCCGCTATCACAACCGTTCTTGGTACCTGTCAGACCAACCTCATCCCGCAAATAATCCAGCAGGGTCATGGACGGGGCTACCGCCTTGGTATGGCTTACACCATTTATGGTCAGGGTCAGTAAATTCATAGTGATAACAATCCACAGCTTTTGCCGCCATCCACATGGATGACCTGCCCATTTATGAATTGTGCGTCACCGGATGAGAGGAAACAGACGGCGGCGGCAATATCATCTACCGATCCCATCTTGCCCGTGGGCT
>JAGLJX010000282.1 GCA_023142175.1 Emcibacter sp. | reverse complement strand
AAAATAAAAAATACCGCGCAAATTTCTCTGCGCGGTATTTTTGTTCAAACCTTAATGCACGCCGTGCATAAGTTTTTTCATCAGGGGTGTCAGTATGAATATAACAATACCAACCCCGACACTGGCATAACCAATGGTGGTATAGACATCCATAGTTGCGATAACATCCAACTGCCCACTGGCCGCACCATGTTCACCACTTCCGGTCAGAGAGCTGATCCAGCCGGCAACATAATTTCCAAGGGCGGAAAACAGGAACCATGTTCCCATCATCATGCCGACAATTTTTGTCACGCTGAGTTTTGTCACCATGGAAAGGCCAACCGGACTTAGGCAAAGCTCAGCCACAGTCAGGGAAAGATAGATAAACACAAGCCACATGAAGCTTTTTGAATTACCGTCTTCAAGACCCATACCCCATGCAAACACAATATAACCAAGACCGATCAACAGCATGGCAATACCAAATTTCGCCGGCGTAGAAGGCTCAATATGTTTCCTTGCCAGCGCAACCCACAGCCATGCCATGACAGGAGCTAAAACCACGATAAAGAGTGGATTAAGTAATTGAACCTGTGATGCCAGGAAACTAATTCCCAATACATCCAGATTAAACTGCTGATCTGCGAGCAGTGTCAGGCTGGCTGCCTGTTGTTCAAACAACGCCCAGAAGACGGACTGAACCGCAATCAGGAACAAGGCCACCATTATTCGTTCACGCTCAATTTTGGTGAAATTCATGTAAGCATAGGTCAAAATAAGACCAATCATCACAAAGCCTGAAATGCCGAGGAACTGCCCGACCAGTCTTTGGTTCTGAATGAACAACCAGCTCACACCCACCAGAGCAAAACCAAACAGGTAAATCGTCCATTCCTTATTGATCCCAATAGGAGATTTTTCCTTTAGAATTGCAGGATTCTTTGGCTCTGCGCGGCCATCAAGATATTTCTGACCCCATAAGAAAACCATAAGGCCAAACAACATACCGATACCGGCAATGGCAAAACCATAATTCCAGCCATAAACCTCGCCCACATAACCGACAAGAGCGGTTGAGAAGAGGGAGCCTAAGTTAATCCCCATATAGAAAATGGAGAAACCACCGTCTCTGCGAGGGTCATTAGGGCCATATAAAGAACCAACGATTGTGGAAATATTAGCCTTGAGGAACCCAACGCCTGTGATAATCAGGGCCATGGCCAGAAAGAATATATCAATATACATCTCATCCCTGACAACAACATCCCCATCCATGAAGGACGCAGGACCGTGAAAACCCATCAGGCCATGCCCCGCCACAAGCAACAGCGCCCCGAAGGTCACCGCCTTTCGACTGCCCAGATAACGGTCGGCCATATAGCCGCCAATGATCGGCATCATATAGACAAGACCGGCATATGCGCCGTAGATCATGCTGGCATCGCCCGCACTGTAAAGATGATATTTTACCAGATATAAAACCAGAATGGTGCGCATACCATAATATGAAAAACGCTCCCACATTTCGGTCAGAAAACATATGGCCAGTCCAATTGGATGGCCCATAAGTTCACGCTTCTGCGACCCCTTATAGAAATCTTCAGAATCTGTATCGTTAGTTATGTCAGACATTAATATTCCCTAGCTAAATTGCATATTTTTTATTTGTTTATTTTTAAAGTTGTGCAGTCTGGCAGAAAAGAAATCGTCTGTCACCTCTAGACAGTCTTCTGGTATAAAAAGAACAGAATATTCCATTCATAGCCCCCCTATGGAAATATTATGCACCTAAATCATGGTATGTTCATTGACAATCACTGCCTTTGGCGCGAATCCCAATCAGCTGGTCTGATTATTATCTTGGCAACCCCATATTGCCTCGTATATATCTTGTGAAGAAAAAACAGGAAAAACACCCATGAAGATCAGTAGTAATTTTGATTCCGGTAATATCGAGGTTATAGAGGCGGGGAACCCCGGCAATATACGCCTGCGCATCCGCAAAGATAATAAGTCGGATTTTTACCAGTGGTTTCATTTCCGCCTGACCGGGGCCAAGGGTCAGCTCTGCGCCATGACAATTGAAAATGCCGGCGGGGCCGCCTATGCCGATGGCTGGGAAAATTATCAGACCTGTGCCTCTTATGACCGCGAAGAATGGTTTCGCGTCAGCACAGTTTACCATGACGGCGAGATTACCATCCAGCATATCCCGGAAACGGACAGCATTTATTATGCTTATTTCGCCCCCTATAGCATGGAACGGCATCATAGCCTTGTATCTCAGGCCGCTGAAGATGAGAGAGTAAGCCTTCATGTGATCGGCGAAACACTGGACGGGCAGGATATGGACCTGCTGACCATTGGCGATATGGCAGTGGGGAAAAAAGTGGTCTGGGTCATTGCCCGCCAACATCCCGGTGAAACTATGGCCGAATGGTTTATGGAAGGCTTCCTCGAACGTCTGCTGGATGAAGAAGATGCCCTAAGCAGAGGACTGTTGGAAAAAGCGATTTTTTACGTGGTACCCAATATGAATCCAGACGGCAGTCGCCGTGGTCATCTGCGCACCAATGCCGGTGGCGCCAATTTGAACCGCGAATGGGAAAATCCATCGGTGGAGACCTGCCCGGAAGTTTTTTACGTGCGCGGCAAGATGGACGAAACCGGCATTGATCTGGTGCTTGATGTGCATGGTGATGAGGCCCTGCCCTATAACTTCATTGCCTGTTTCGAGGGCATCCCGGATGTGGATAGCGCCAAGCTCGATCTTGCCTATGAATATCAACGCAATCTGATGCAATTTAATCCGGACTTCCAGATGGAATATGGCTATCCGAAAGATGCGCCCGAAAGTGCCAATATGACGGTGGGTACAAATCAGCTGGCCCATCGCTATCAGGCCGTTGCCATGACTTTGGAAATGCCGTTCAAGGATACGGCCAACTGCCCGAATCCTGAGCAGGGCTGGTCGCCGGAACGGTGCCGCAAGCTAGGCTGGTCCAATCTGGACGCTCTGGCGGCGATCATAGATCGGCTGTAATTAACTTGTTTTGTTATCTGGCAGCGGCGAGTATGGCATCTATGTCAAGATGCGTTTCCAGATGGTCTGCCAATTGATCAAGGGCCGCCTGTACTTCACCGTCATAATGAAGTGCATTTCCCGTACGCAGGTGAAATTCGCTTAAAAAAGCCGCGCGGAAGTCATCATCGGCAAACAGGCCGTGAAGATAGCAGCCCATGACCCGCCCATCCGGTGAAATTGCCCCATCCGGGCCGTGGCTCATATCAAGCAGGGGTCGGTCACAATCGGCCCCTTCTGTCCGGCCCATATGCATTTCATATCCCCTGACCTGTTTATCTAGCGGGTGATATATCCCTGAAACCTGTTCCAGGTTTTTTTCCGGTGTCATAAAAGTTTCCACATCCAGAAGCCCAAGGCCGGATATGGATTTTGCGGCCCCTTCAAGGCCATGCTCATCAGTTAACCGGCGTCCCAGCATCTGATAGCCGCCGCATATGCCCAATATCCTGCCGCCCTGACGGTAATGGCTCAAAATATCAATATCCCAACCCTGTTCCCGCAGAAACGCCAGATCAGCAATAGTTGATTTTGTTCCCGGAATGATGATCAGGTCTGCTGATTTTGGAATAGGCCGCCCCGGCGGTACCATATCAAGAAAGACATCTGCTTCCGCCTTCAGAGGGTCAAAATCATCAAAATTTGAAATCCGTGATAACATGGGTACGGCAATATGTATTTGACCCGCCATATCCGTTGGTGCCACAGATAAGGCAACCGCATCTTCGGCAGGTAGCTTTGAGACCACCGGCAGAAAAGGCACAACCCCAAATGACCGCCAGCCGGATCTTTGCTCAGTAATCTTCAAACCATCATCAAACAAAGTGATGTCACCGCGAAATTTATTGATCAGAAAGCCCGCGATCATCTTATGATCTTGTGGCTCAAGCAGGGATTCGGTGCCGACAATGCTGGCGATAACGCCGCCGCGGTCAATATCCCCGATCAGGATCACCGGACAGTCGGCCTCAACCGCAAAGCCCATATTGGCGATGTCATTCCGGCGCAGGTTCACTTCCGCCGGACTGCCCGCGCCTTCGACAATGATCAGGTCAGCATCTTGTTGAAGAATTTCAAAGCTGGTCATGACCGCATCAAGCAGATTTCGCTTCTCCCCCATATAATCCCGCGCCATATAATGACCGATCACCTTGCCATGAACCACCACCTGTGCGCCCTTGTCACACTCAGGTTTCAGCAGAACCGGATTCATATGCACCGTGGGTTCGACACCACAAGCCAGTGCCTGCAGCCATTGGGCACGGCCAATTTCACCACCGTCCGAAGTCACAGCAGCATTATTGGACATATTTTGTGGCTTGAAAGGTAAGACTTTCAGACCCCGACGCGAAAAAGCCCGACAAAGACCCGCCACGATCAGCGACTTGCCAACATCGGACCCGGTGCCCTGAAACATGATGGATTTAGCCATATGCGCTACAGGCCGCTGACCCAGCCGCCGTCCACGGTGAGGGTCGTGCCGGTGACATAACTGCTGGCGCGGCTGGCAAGATAGATAGCGGCGGCGGCCATATCTTCCGGCTCGCCGATGCGGCCAAGGGGTATCTGATCAAGCATCACTTCTTTATGCTTTTTCAGCACAACCTTGGTCATTTCGCTTGGGAAAGCTCCCGGTGCTATGGCATTGACCAGTATATTTTCACCCGACAACCGTTTGGCGAGAACCTTCGTCATATGGATGACGGCGGCTTTACTGGCGGAATAGCTATAGGTCTCGAAACGTGGCACCGATTGCCCGTCTACCGAGGCGATATTAATCACCCGCCCCATATCAGAAGCCCTGAGCAGGGGCAGAAATTTCTGGGTCAGGAAAAAGACGCTTTTCACATTAATATCCATCACCTTGTCCCAGCCGCTTTCGGGAAATTCGTCAATGGGCGCGGCCCATACAGCACCGGCGTTATTGACCAGAATATCTATTTTTTCTTCCCGGTCGGCTATTTCGGCGACAAATTCTTCGATGCCATGCAGGTTTGACAGGTCTTCCTGAAGGGCAATACATTCGCCATACCTAGACAAAGATTCCGCAGTGGCGCAAGCCTGATCCGCATTACGGGAACAGATATAGGTCTTGGCCCCGTTTTCCACATAGCCGCGGGCAATCATTGCCCCGATACCACGGGAGCCACCGGTGACCACGGCCACCTTGCCGGAAATATCAAATAAATTTTTCATAGGGCATCCGCTTGGTTTTCTGGCAGCGCCTGAAGGAACGCGTCCAGCCGATTACAATTATCTGTAATGCGCAGAATAGTAGGAAAATCATCTAAGGGACAGTTAAATCGGCGGGCATTATAGACCTGTGGTATCAGACAAAGATCGGCAAAACTTACCCTGTCCCCATGACAGAAGTCGCCCGATTTGCCATCCTGAAGCAATATTTCAAGGGCTTTAAAACCTTCCAGTATCCAATGGTGATACCAAGTGGTTTTCTGCTCATCACTGACCCCGAGTTCGGCCGTGATATATTTCAGCACCCGCAGGTTATCGAGGGGGTGAATATCACAGGCAATGATGCCGGAAAGCTGACGCACTCTTGCCCGCCCCGCCGCATCACGCGGCAACAGTGCCGGTTTAGGATAATTTTCTTCCAGATATTCCAGCATGGCCATCGACTGACCCATCCCCACATCACCATCGGCAAGATAGGGCACTAACCCTTGAGGATTTTTTTTCAGGTAATCTTCACCCTTATTTTCCTTGGCCAAGATTGACAGCGGGACATGGGTGCAGTCCAGCCCCTTCATATTCACGGCTATGCGAATACGGTAAGCGGCTGATGATCTGAAATATCCGTAGAGTTCCATGCGCTTATCCTTAAGGGGTATATTGTTTCACCACCTGATTAATGCGGCCAAAGATTGTATTGCCTTGGCTGTCAAACATATCAATCTCAACCCGGTCCCCGAAGCTCATGAAAGGCGTAGACGGCTTGCCATCAGCGATGGTTTCCAGACAGCGCACTTCTGCCAGACAACATGAGCCGTCCGCAGAGCCTTTGTTGGATACCGTACCGGAACCGATCACCGTACCCGCCACCAGCGAGCGTGACTTGGCCACATGAGTGATCAACTGGGTGAAATCAAATGTCATATCCACACCCGCATTGGGCTTGCCCACGGTCACGCCATTCAGAACCGCATGAAGTGGCAGGCTTAATTTTGTTCCGTCCCATGCATCGCCTAACTCGTCTGGGGTGACAAATACTGGCGAAAAAGATGTCCATGGCTTGGACTGGTAAAAGCCAAACTGCTTGGCAAGCTCACCGGGGATGAGATTGCGCAGGGATACATCATTAAGGATCGCAAGTAATTTAATATGACCCTTGGCATCTTCCGCACTGACCCCTGCGGGCACATCATCGGTGATCACGGCAACCTCGGCTTCGAAATCAATGCCCCAGTCTTCTGTCTCCACATCAA
>JAGLJX010000281.1 GCA_023142175.1 Emcibacter sp. | reverse complement strand
CCGAAGATGAAGCCAGATTAGCAGCAGAGGAAGAAGCCAGACTAGCTGCGGAGGAAGAGGCAAGATTAGCCGCTGAGGAAGAAGCAGCCACCGCCTCTGACGGTTGAGATTCTTCTCTATAGTCACTTTAAGTATATTGTGATAGATGCCATAGTGATACATTATGTTATATAGTTTGATTGTGGGGAAATAAGGATGGCCGGCAGAAAACCTGATTTTATTATCATCGGCGCAATGAAAAGTGCCACAACGTCATTGCATAATCAGCTTGCTCTGCAAAAAGGTTTCCTCATGTCAGAACCTAAGGAGCCTAATTTCTTCAGTAATGATGAAATCTATAGCAAGGGGAAAGGCTGGTACCTGAATTTATTTCAAAATGCCACAGATGGTGACATATGTGGAGAATCCAGCACACATTATACTAAGTTGCCAACATATCCCGAAACCATAAATCGTATGGGGGAAATGCTATCGAAGGACACTAAGTTTATTTATATAATGAGACATCCTATTGATAGGCTTGTTTCCCAGTATATTCATGAATGGAGTCAGGGGAATATTACTGTGAATATTAATGAAGCAGTTAAGAAACATCCCGAACTGATTGATTACAGTAGATATGCGACCCAACTTCGGCCATTCATTGATAAGTGGGGCATTAATAATCTTCACGTTATTTTCTTTGAGAATATCCGCATGAAACCACAGGAAGAATTAAAAGAAGTTTGCGAATTTCTGGGGTATGGAGATGCCGCGATTTGGCATCAGATAGATGCGGGGCATTCAAATATATCTAAGGATCGTATGAGAAAAAGTGTCGCCCGTGACTTTATATCTAATCTTTCAGGGATGAAATGGGTAAAAAAGAATCTGCTACCGAATACATTGCTTGAAAAAATAAAAGATTTCTGGCGGATGAAAGAGCGGCCAAAATTAAATGCTTCTACATTGGATTATATTATTGCCGAGATAGACCGCGACCTTTCGAACTTGAGAGAGCTATTGTCTATTCAAATAACATGTGCAAACTGGAACGAAAAAGCACAAAGAAAAACCCCGAAATAATCCAGAACTACCAAGCTTATGTTAATGGGAATTTTTGCTGATAAAACCAACAAGGGCTGTTCTTAGTAAAATTTCCAGATCGAAAAACAGGGACCAGTTTTCAGCGTAATAGACGTCATGTTTTACCCTTGCCTCCATCTTGTCTACCGTATCGGTGATACCCCTGAAGCCATTGACCTGTGCCCAGCCTGTAATGCCGGGTTTTACCCTATGGCGGGCGAAATAGCCATCAATGACCTTGGCGTATTCTTCGTTATGGTCAACGGCATGGGGTCGGGGGCCGACCAGTGACATGCTACCACTCAGGACATTGAAGAACTGTGGCAGTTCATCCAGACTGGTACGGCGAATGAACCGCCCCACTCTGGTGACCCTTGCATCACCTTTTGTCGCCTGCTGAGTTGTGATTTCCGGGGCTGTATTATGGGTCATGGACCGAAATTTATAGATGTTAAAGACCTTGTTATTATAGCCATAACGTTTCTGGCGAAAGATAACAGGGCCGGGGCTTTCAAGGCGTATGGCAAGGGCTATCAATACCATAAGGGGCGCAAAAAGAACAATGATGATGATCGTAAGCAGCATGTCCTCCAGCTTCTTGACAATGACCATCCAGTCGGCAAGAGGCGTTTTAACGATCTCCATCATAGGAATGCCGATGAAGTGATTAACCGAGGGCCGGTAGGGGAAACGAAAGCCGATAAGATCCGTACTCAGGTGAATATGAACCGGAAGGTTCCTTAGCCTGTGGATTATACCAAACAGACGGTCATCCGCATTCCACGGCAGGGTAATGATGATATCATCTATGGCGTTAGTCCTGATGTATCGGACAAGTTCAGTAAGATTTCCCAAAACCGGATAACCGCCAACTGTGGGGCCGATCCGTTTTATCCGGTCATCAAAAATGCCGATTATATTATTCAGGCGGGTATCTTTTTTATCAATTTGCCTCAACAGCAGCTCCGCCTGCTTTCCGCCGCCAACTATGATGACATTTCGGGCGAGAAAATTAGATTTGACCATATGGCTGGTGATGAAATAACCAAATAAACGCGAGGTGAAAATAAGGCAAGTCACGCATAAGGCAAAAGCCAATATCCACGTCGTCAGGAAATAATCCGAAACATCCAGAGAAAATACCGCTGCTATGAACAAGCTGAAAGCGGTGATGATCACCACCAGAAATTTGAGCAGGTTTTTGAAGGGTGTCAGCAGGACTTCAATGCTGAATAACTGGGCGAAATGAGACAGGAAAAAGACACAAAACAAGATGAACAGGATGGCGGCAAGATAGGGCTTAGCGTGCATGACCGAAAAACCAAAAGTGGCATAATAAGTGACAGCACCGGAAAATACGATCCAGAAACTATCCAGCATGATGTAAATGCCGCTCAGAACCGTTTGAGAAACAGGATGCCTTCTTGTTGTGGCTATGGCTGGTGAGCTATTTGTTCTGTTTTCTGGCAATTGAAATATCCCCTTCAAATAAAGGCCAGTATATTTTTTATTTGTATATAGGGTATATAGGGTATGTGGGGGACATTCAATTAAATGTATAATTTTAATATTTCATCAGTCACGTTAAAGAAGATTGATAACGTAAAAAGTGTAAAATAAACTGACAAAGTGTCGGTATTCTTTACACTATTTATGGTTAATGGAAGGGGTTAAAATACATAAAGCATTGATTTGTATGGGTTATTTTTTTCTGGCATGTAAATTGCTTTTCTATAATGGTAAATATTTGAACATATTGGGAAAGGAATGTTTTGTAATGGGTAAAACAATAAAGAAAGTAATAAAGGGGGCAGCTGTATTTCTGGTCGGCTCACTTTTCTTCTCCGCACAGGGGATGGCTGATACATATACTATTGGTGGCGGCGCAACTGATGTCGGTGAAATTGATCTTTTTGCCTGGGAATGTACTAATTTAACAAATTCCGGCGCTTCAGAAGAGGCGGAATGTTTTAATGAGTATCTTACAGATATTGGGTCATCTCAAGTAGTTCTTACGACTGAAATTAGTCAATTGGTCCCTCCTACAGATGGGGCGTTTATTGAGGTGGATGGAAATCCGGGAGATGTTGACTATGATGTTTGGGCATTGGATATTGGTGCTGATTATACAGGTGGCTTCTTCTTGATTAAACTTGGAAATGTAGAGGGCGGCACTCATTCTCTTATTTTTGAAAATAATAATTTGACGAGTTTTGCGGTAATAAATTTGGCTACCATATTAATGCTCGAAGGCGGTATTGAATTCGCAATTCCAAATATAGATAAAATCAGTCATATATCTTTAGCTGCTGTACCTTTGCCGCCAGCTGTCATTGCATTTGCCTCTGCAATGTTTGGCATCGGCTTTCTTGGCCGCCGCAAGAAAAAAGTGGCAATCGAACAATTATAAGCGGTAATTTATTTTGAATTAGTAAAGTGAATGGCGGGAAATCTGTAAATTCACATTAGAGAGTAAGGCGCAAAAGTATTTGTGCTGGAATATGGTTGGTTTAGGCAATCAACTGGGATGGATAAGAAATTAGTAAAAATAATAAAAGGAAAATATTATGTTAAGGAAAATGCTTATAACAGCTGGAGGATTGTTTCTTTCGTTGTTAATGTTTGCAACATCAGCAAATGCTACGATTGTTAGCCCGGACGATTCGGTTAATGTCGAGATAGGTGATGTTTTCGAAAGTCTTCAAAATGCACCAGATAGTGGAACGGATCCGCTTGGCGCTAATGGCGCTTTCTCGCATGAGTATACGTTTACAGCTCTTGAAGATCTTTCACTGCTATGGGAATTAGGTGTTACGCGGAATGATTCCGATACAGCACCTAATACTGGGGTTCAGTCTCTGACATTCTCATGGGATTTTACTGGTCCTGTAGCGTCCAATATTACAAACTTGTATACAGATGCAAATGGTATAAGAGTTGGAGATAGTCCAATACTTTTTTCTCTTTTGCTAGGCCAGCAAGTAGTATTAACGGTGTCAGGCACTATGTATGGTAGTGAAACTTTTAGCGGTTATGACTTCAGTGTTTCCGCTGTACCACTGCCACCTGCGGTTATTGCTTTTGCCTCTGCCATGTTCGGAATTGGCTTCTTGGGCCGTCGCAAGAAAAAACTTGCAGCTGAACAAGCCTAAGGGATAAGCCTTAGAAATAACATCTGGTAAGGGGGGTTTTTATCCCCCTTATTTACATTTAGAGGCTTTTTTTGTATAGTTTCCTCAAATTAAAAATAATTATAAATATATAAGGGGGTATCATGGAACGCCTGTCTATTTTTCTTTTAGTATTATGTGGGTTTATCTTCAGTGGTGTGAATGCTCATGCCAATGAGCAGGGCCGTTACACATTGCATCCCGGTGACAAGTTACAGATTTCAGTCTGGCGGGAAGAAACTCTCGATAAAAAAATCATTGTTCTGCCGGACGGCAGCATCACATTTCCCCTTGTGGGCAGTGTCATGGTCGAAGGGCTGAGCAGTATTGAGGTTGAAAAACTTCTGTCCGAAAAATTACAGAATCATGTGCCCGAGGCTGAGGTCACGGTAATGATTACCGCCGTTTCAGGAAACAGGGTTTTTGTCATAGGAAAAGTTAAAAGTCCGGGCGAATATATCCTTACATCTTCGATGAATGTGGCTCAGATATTGAGCCTTGCCGGAGGACTTGACCGTTTCGCTGACACGGACGGTATTAAAGTTCTCAGAACAGAGGGGCAGTCCGTGACATATTATAAATATGATTATGGGGATTTGCTTTCCGGAAAATCCGTTGACAGCGTCAGCTTTCTGCTGAAAGCTGGTGACGTGGTTATCGTGCCTTAAAAACCATAACGAAAAGGTGAATATCTTGCATGGCTTCAATGTTATAAAAGCGGTTCAATTGGCGTGTTTGGGGGTTGTGATGTCTCCTGCTATTCTGAACCATAATCTGTTTGCGGGTGATACCGATACAGAACTTGGAATTTTCTTAAAGTTATCTTTTGATGACAATGTTTTTCTGGATGCGGCCACCAAAGAAGAAATATATTATGCCGAGGTCAGCCCAACCTTCAAGATTAACTTCGAAGAAGCTCGCTATCGGACAGAGGTGACAGCCTCAGGAAAATTCAGAAAATCATCGGATCAGGATGTAGAGAAAGACCGTTTCGATTTTGGTGTTGATCTCACAGGGGCCTATGATTTTCCAACATCAGTTTTAAATGGTGCTCTGGGGTTTCATCGAAAATCGGTACTGGATACAGAATTTGAAGATAGTGGGCAATTTCGTAATAATGATACTAAGAATGCCGGAAATGCCCTGATTGGTTATCAGACTGAATTGAGCGAACGCTGGCGCCTGAATATTTCAGATAACTTCCAGCTTGTGGATTATTCTTCGAATTTTTTTAATAATTTCTGGAATAACACTATAAATATTGGGTTTGAGAGAGACTGGACTGAATATACCGTCATCACATTTGATTTTGGCTATAATAGATATCAGCCTGACTCAGATTTACTAACCTCAACGGATAGTTATAGTTTTGCCATTGGCTTGCTTTATTCATATTCGGAAAATACCAGCATTACCGCCAATACTGGTGGAACATATGTTAATGATAAGCTCAGGTGGAACGCAAAATT
>JAGLJX010000280.1 GCA_023142175.1 Emcibacter sp. | reverse complement strand
TTTGGCTTCACCAGCCAGAAGTTTAACTTCTGCATCCGCGTGGGCAATCATATCCTCAGCAACTTTATTCGCATCGCGCTGGTCACGTTGATATTTTGCCAGAAGTGCAGAGGCTTCTTCCCGTAATGTCTGTGCATTATCTAACTGAGTAGCAATTTCACTGACTTTATTGTCAAGCATCTTGCCGATCATAGCCGGGATTTTCTTCCAGATTACAAATAGGAAGAATGTGATGATCGCCATAGCCACCCAAAAGGCCGGATCCTGATACAGATGATCATAGCCGTGCGGGACTTGCTCATGCCCAACTTCAGCAATATGAGCTTCTGATTGATGTTGATCAGCCATTGGCATTTCCCTTCACCGCATCAAACTTATTATCAACACTGTCGGAAATAACCTTTTTATCAAGATCAAGACCGGACACCGATTTAATAATATCCTTAGCTACATCAGCAGCTACGGAGCGAATTTCGTCAAGTGCTTTGTCCTTAGCAGCAGCAATTTTTGCTTCTGCCGCCGCGGCTTCCCCACCTAGCTTTTCGCTTAGTTTGTTATATTTCGCTTCCACGTCAGCCTTAATAGCTTCCCGCTTTGCAGCAACCGTTGAAGTGGCTTTCGCCCGCGCTTCTTCCAGAGCCTTCTCGTAAGATTCTCTGGCTTCTTCCGCCTGTGCTTGCAACTGTTCCGCTTCTTGCAGATCAGATTCTATCCGATCCTGCCGTCTTTCCAGAACCTGCGTGATTTTCGGCGCAGCGCTATGAGCGATGAACAGGTAAACCAGTCCAAACAGCACGAACAGCCAGAAAATCTGGGGCAGAAATACATCCGGGTCTAATTGTGGCATTGTCTTCTCTCCTTGATCCTAAAACTGAGGATCAGGCCTGTTAAAACTTATGTGAACAGGATGATAAAGGCAATAACCAGACCAAACAGGCCTGTTGCTTCAGCCAGGGCAAAACCAAGCATGGCATTACCAAAGAACTGAGGCGCAGCGGCAGGGTTGCGGATCGCAGCGGAAACATAGCTTCCGAAGATATTACCAATACCGATACCCGCACCAATAAGAGCGGAACATGCGATACCCGCACCGATCATTTTTGCAGCTTCTACTTCCATTTTAACTTCCTTTTTTTATAAAAATTAATTACCAAAAACTATTAAGCCCTAATGCAAATGCAGGGCATCATTCAAATACATACATGTGAGGATGGTGAATACATAGGCCTGCAGGCAAGCCACCAGCAACTCTAAACCAACCAAGGCAACGATAAAGGCAAAGGGAACAACTCCCAACGCACCCAACGCCACCACAAAACCGCCAAATACTTTCAACATCGTATGTCCAGCCACCATATTGGCGAACAAACGGACAGAAAGGCTAATTGGGCGGGAGAGATAAGAAACCAGTTCGATCAAAACCAACAAGGGCATCAAAGCCAGCGGCGCCCCCTTTGGCACGAACAGAGTAAAGAACTTAAAGCCATGCTTATAAAGACCGATCAAAGTCACCCCGATGAATACAAAGGCCGCCATGGCAAAAGTTACCGCAATATGGCTGGTGAAGGTAAAGCCAAAATAGGGGAACATACCGATCAGGTTGGCAAAAAGAATGAACATGAACAGGGAAAAGACGAAGGGGAAATATTTACGGGCATCTCGTCCCGCCGCTTCATTGAGCATATTGGCGACAAATTCGTAACACATTTCCACACAGAGCTGCCATCGGCCCGGCACCAAGGCCCCTTTACGCATTCCGGCTACCATGAAGAACATGACGGCCATAATGGTCAGGACCATAAAAAAGGCGGAGTTTGTGAAAGAAATATCATACTCACCAATATGTAGCGGTACGATAGTATTGATTTCAAATTGCGCGAGCGGACTAGCCACTTTTGTTTCCTTCGTTACTATTAGCCTCTACGGCTGCTTCATTCCGTTTACGTGCTTCTGCTTCTTCGATCTGCTTTGCCGCACGCATCACATTAAAAATCCCGGCCCCAAGGCCAAGAAAAATAAATATTATCAACAACCAAGGTTTCGTTCCCAGAGCCTTATCCAAGAAATAACCAATTATCAATCCGACAATCAGCCCTGAAACCAATTCCGCTACAAGACGCAT
>JAGLJX010000028.1 GCA_023142175.1 Emcibacter sp. | reverse complement strand
CCGCCTGTAGCACCCCGTAAATGCTGTTAATGCGGAGAATCGGTGTTCTTTTTTCGCCATTTTTCCTGTCCAGAACCCAATCAATATTTCTGGTCGGGCTGCGGAATGTATCGCCGTAAGTTATTATATCGTGATCATCGAGGTCTTCCATTGTTTCTGGCCGGCCTTTGCGTGTCAGATATTCCGGTGAGGCGTAAAGATGATGGTGAAAAATGCCAACCTGTTTTTGAATGAGATCCAATTGATGCGCCGTATGAAAACGGATAGCCACATCGGCCTGACGCGTGGTCAGGTCAAGGTCATTGTCATCGACCAGAAGCTGCACATGAATTTCCGGATATTTTTCGATGAAGGTGCGGATATGGTTCATCATCCATGTGGAACCAAAACTTGATGTGGTTGTAACCTTCAGTTCACCACGCGGAACGTCCGTACCTTCGATCAACTGCTGTTCGGTGACAAAAATCTTAGATACCACTTCTTCAGCGGTCTTGAACAGGGTTTCGCCTTCATCGGTGAGACTCAAACCACGGGCATGGCGATTAAACAGAACCGTATTCAGGCTTTCTTCCAGCGACCTTATCTGTCTGCTTACCGCAGACTGGCTGAGGAAGAGTTTTTCGCCGGCATGGGTAAAGCTGCCGGAGGAGGCGACCACATGAAATATTTTTAACTTGTCCCAATCCATAGGCTATCAGCTCATAAAATTAAAAGAGTATAGAAAACCCTTATAAAAGATTATTGATTAGTTTTCAGCAAGAAAAGATTCAGCTTCCAAAGCCGCCATGCATCCCATTCCCGCCGCAGTAACGGCCTGACGGTAGATTTTATCGGTAACATCACCTGCGGCATAAACACCCGCCACATTGGTTGCTGTGCTGTCCGGAGCTTTCAGGATATAGCCCTGATCATCCATTTTGACCTTGCCCGAGAAAATACCCGTTGACGGCTTATGACCGATAGCGATGAATACACCGTGAGCGGGAACTTCACTGACTTTACCGGTTTTAACATTTTTGACCAAGGCTCCGGTGACGCCGCCCATGGGTGGTTCATCACCGACAATTTCTTCTAGGGTGCTATTCCACATAACCTCGATTTTTTCATTGGCAAAAAGGCGATCTTGCAAGATTTTTTCAGACCTAAGTTCATCCCGTCTATGAATCAGAGTGACTTTTGAGGCAAAATTGGTCAGGAAAATAGCTTCTTCGACAGCGGTATTACCACCGCCAACCACAATGACTTCTTTGTTACGGTAAAAGAAACCGTCACAAGTGGCGCAGGCAGATACGCCAAAGCCCTGAAACTTCTGTTCAGAGGGCAGGCCGAGCCACATGGCTTGTGCGCCGGTGGAAATGATCACTGTCTCAGCAATATAAATATCACCGGATTCGCCTGTACATACGAAAGGACGTTCGCTAAAATTAACGTCTGTAATCATGTCCGTGATAATCTCGGTATTGACATTGCGGGCCTGCGCTTCCATCTGTTCCATCAGCCACGGGCCCTGTATGGGCTCAGCAAAGCCGGGGTAATTTTCCACATCCGTAGTAATGGTTAATTGTCCACCCGGCTGCATTCCCTGAACCACAATCGGGCTAAGGTTGGCGCGGGCGGCATAAATGGCTGCGGTATAGCCCGCAGGACCAGAGCCGATGATTAGAACTTTAGTGTGATGGGTTTTTGTCATTATTGGATTCCGTTACAACTAGCTTTTCATACTTACTTTGCAGAATTTAAGAGATTTTGGCGCAAATACAACATGAGAATGATAAAAATCTTTTTTTATTTGTTAAATCTTATTTTTTGCTTAGTCTTAGGGCAAATTAAAACGGACGTTTAATATTATGATCTGGCAAGATTTTTCGAATCTGAACCGCGCGGGGCAGATCGATTATTTAACCATGCAGGATGGAACAAAAATTCGCACAGCAAGCTGGCCTTCGCAGGACAACAGCCGCGGCATCATCGTTCTTGTTAATGGTCACCGGGAGTATATGGAAAAATATTCCGAATTTATTTCTGAACTCCTTGATCGGAATTATGCGGTTTATGCTCTTGATAATCGCGGGCAGGGACTGTCTGACCGTGTGCTGCCGGACAGATCAAAAAGCCATGCAGAGGATTTTGAGTTTTTTTCAAATGACCTGAATGAATTTATTTCGAAAAAGGTTATGGCTGACCCAAGAGCAGAAGAACTCACTATTAATCTAGTGGCTCATTCCATGGGTGGCCACGTTAGTTTACGTTATCTGCATGATTTTCCGGGGACAGTAAGCAAAGCTATTATTATGGCACCGATGGTGGGCTTTAATATGGGGGCAGATTTTATCAATGCGGTGATCAATCCTGTAATACGCTTTGCAAGCTTTCTGGGTTTTGATAAAAAATTCGCTTTTGGGCAGGGAAACCGTCATACCAAGGGCCATGATTTGATCAGGCGTACTCTGCTTACCCATGACAGGGAAAGATATGATACCGAGGTTCAAACAATCGAAGCCAATCCGGACCTTTACGTCGGCGGGGCAACCTTTGGCTGGCTGAATACGGCGCTTAATAGTATTGATGTGATACATCAGTCCGGATATCTGGATGAAATATCTACGCCTGTCTTGGTTATTCTTGCCGGGGATGATCATGTGGTTAACAGCAATGCCAGCCGTAAACTGTTATCAGGCCATGATGATATTGAACTTGTTACCATTGAGGGTTCGCGTCATGAAATTTACCGGGAAATTGATATTTTTCGGGATCAGCTATGGCAGAAAATTGATGGTTTCTTAGAGTAGGCTGAGAACCTGTTCATGCAGGGCTTGCGTTGCTGAGGCAACAACCTGCCCACCATCCGCTGCTGAGCCACCTGTCCAGTTGGTCACAACGCCACCAGCTCCCTCTACGATAGGTATCAGTGCCTGAATATCATAAGCCTCTAGCCCGCTTTCTATAACCACATCCATAAAACCCGCGGC
>JAGLJX010000279.1 GCA_023142175.1 Emcibacter sp. | reverse complement strand
AAATATAAGTTCAAGCCGCGTTTATGGCCCACTGTTATGACCATTCCAATGATAGTTTTATTATGCTTTCTGGGCAACTGGCAGGTGGAAAGACTGAACTGGAAGCTGGATCTGATTGAAAAACTTGATTTGCGCTATGGTCTGCCAGCTATGGCTATCCCTTCTACGGTTTCTGAACCGGATGAATTGGTTTACCGCCATGCCAGTGTTACGGGCCGCTTTCTTCATATGGGGGAGATGCCCCTTTATAGCATTGGGCCAAATGGAAAACCCGGTTATGACCTGTTCACGCCGCTTCTGACCAGTAACGGTAAATATGTGATCATTAACAGGGGTTGGGTGCCGGAACATCTAATAGAGCAGGTTTCACGCCCCGAAACAATTAGAACCGGTCCCGTTCAGATTACTGGTGTCCTGCGTAAAAGCTGGGATAGGGAACGCTTTGCCCCGGAAAATGACCTAGACCGAAATTTATGGTATTATGGTAATCTGCAAGCCATGGCAAAAGCACAGGATCTGTCACAGGTATTTCCCATGTTCCTGTATGCTGATAAAGACGCAGAACAGGGTGAATATCCAGTTGGTGGCCGTACTAGGCTGAACATTGTAAATAACCATCTTGATTATGCCATGACATGGTATGGATTGGCGATTGTGTTGCTAATAATTTACATTATTTTCAATCTGCGCAAAGCTGGACGGCCTGAAGACCATTTCTAACTTGAATCAATAGAACAAGCTGATTATCTTGCAGCCTAGATTCGTGTTGAATTTTAAAGGGTTTTAATAGTGAAATATGTCAGTACCAGAGGCCAGGCACCTGAGCTTGGATTTGAGGATGTCCTGCTAACAGGGCTTGCGCGTGATGGCGGGCTGTATGTGCCGAAGACAATTCCGCAGTTAAGTGCAGATGAAATCCGGTCCTTCCGTGGTATGTCATACCAAGATGTTGCCTTCAGGGTGATGAAGCCTTTTGTCTGTCCGGAGGTTTCCGAAGACGATTTTGCAGAAATCATCGCAAAGGCATATAGCACTTTCCGCCATAAGACGATTGTTCCACTGGCACAGCTTGACAGCAATGAATGGATACTGGAACTTTTCCACGGGCCCACATTGGCGTTTAAGGATGTTGCGCTACAGCTTCTTGGACATTTATTTGATCATGTGCTGACCAAACAGAGCCGGAAAGTAACCATCGTCGGCGCTACCTCCGGCGATACAGGTTCCGCTGCCATCGAATGTGTCAAGGACCGGGATTGTGCAGAAATATTCATGCTGCACCCTAAGGGACTGGTGTCCGATGTACAGCGCAGACAGATGACAACGGTGATGTCTTCCAATGTGCATAATCTTGCGGTTGACGGTAATTTTGATGATTGTCAGGCCATGGTCAAGTCGCTGTTCAACGACCTTGCCTTTCGGGATGAAATTACCCTTTCGGCGGTGAACAGCATCAACTGGGCGCGGGTCATGGCGCAGATTGTGTATTATTTCACCTCTGCTGTGGCCTTGGGCGCACCGGACAAGCAAATTTCTTACAGTGTTCCCACCGGAAATTTCGGTGATATTTATGCGGGTTATATGGCGCAACAGATGGGCCTTCCCATCAAGCAATTGATTGTTGCCACCAACCGCAATGACATTTTGACCAGAGTATTGACTTCGGGTGATTATACGGTGGGGACGGTAAGTCCGACCATCAGCCCCAGCATGGATATTCAGGTATCGAGCAATTTTGAACGGCTGCTGTTTAATCTCTATGACGGGCAGGGCGCGCAGGTATGCCGCCTGATGGATAACCTGAGCCAGTCCAACAGCTTTACCATTGACGGACCTGAGCTTGAAAAGGCCAAGCAGATTTTTGATGCTATTCAGGTCAGCGAGCAGGACACGGAAGCGACGATCAAGGCCGTTTTTAAAAGAACAGGCAACCTGATTGACCCCCATACGGCGGTTGGTGTTAAGGCGGCAGAAATTAAAAATACCGATGCCAGCATCCCCATGGTGACATTAAGCACAGCCCATCCGGCCAAATTCCCCGAAGCGGTGGAGAAAGTAACCGGACAACATCCCGCGCTACCAGCCCATATGGCGGATCTGTTTGAGCGGACGGAAAAATATGATCATCTTGACCATGATCTGGATGCGTTGAAATCTTATATTCGGGAGAACCTATGAAGGGTGAAGTGACAACATTGGCGGGCGGCCTTCGGGTCGTTACCGATTTTATACCCCATGTGGAAACCGTTACCGTTGGCATCTGGACCGATGTGGGCAGTCGCCATGAGCGGCCTGAACAGAATGGCCTGTCTCATATGTTGGAACATATGGCCTTTAAGGGTACAAAAGAACGCTCAGCCCGTGATATTGCCGAGGTTATTGAAAATGTTGGCGGTTACCTAAACGCCTATACTTCGCGGGAGCATACCACCTATTACGCTCGTCTTTTGAAAGATGATTTGCCGTTGGGCTTAAATGTGTTGGCGGACATCCTGCAAAATTCCACATTCGAGCCAAAAGAACTGGAAAGAGAGCGCGGGGTCATCATTCAGGAAATAGGCCAGTCCAACGATACGCCGGACGATATTGTCTTTGATTATTTTCAGGAAGCAGCCTTTCCCACACAATCTCTTGGTCGGCCCATTTTGGGAACATCTGATTTGGTCAACAGCTTCAGCCGGGATAATCTGGCAAGCTATATGTCTGATCATTATAAGGCTGAACAGATGGTGGTGGTGGCGTCCGGAAATCTTGACCGCGACAGCTTCGTCAAACAGGTAGAACAGGAATTTAGCGACCTTAGCAATGCACGGGATATTAAAAGTGAAACTGCCACCTATCATGGTGGTATCCAGACACAGGACAGGGATTTGGAGCAGGTCAACCTGCTGATCGGTTTCGAAGGCATCGCATTTGACGACCCGGATTACTACGCGGCACAGATCATGTCCAGCGTACTTGGTGGCGGTATGTCATCGCGCCTGTTTCAGGAAATCCGTGAGAAACGTGGTCTGGTTTATTCCATATACAGCTTCATGCAATCCTATGTGGATGGTGGCAGTTTCGCTATTCATGCGGGAACCGGCCCTGAACAGGTGGCCGAATTAGTGCCCGTGGTGGCGGCAGAAATGCATAAATTATCACAGTCAATTACTATGGACGAGATCACCCGCGCTCGCACCCAGATGAGAGCCGGATTGATGATGTCACTGGAAAGCACCACAAGCCGCATGGAACAACTGGGTCGACAGATGATGATTTTCGGGCGGCCTATCCCCCATTCCGAAATCATGGAAAAAATCAGTCAGGTCGATGAGGTTGCGGTCATGCGTTATATGGACCGGATGCTGTCCGGCAACAAGCTATCGCTAGCCGCCGTTGGTCCGCTAGGACATCTTGAAGATTACGATAAAATTGCCGCACGTTTTTAAGGTCTATTCTTCGTCAAATCGAGGCAGGCCATCAACGATATTGACGTGGCTTATCTGGCTTTTGCTCCAGATATGTTTGCTTGCTTTGAAGGGTTCCGGGTCATCCATTACCCCAAGCGCAATATCGAAATTGCCGGGGGACTGGAAACTCATGGTTGACCCGCAATCCTTGCAATAACCCCGCCTGCAATGTTCGCTGGAATGATAATGGCTTAATTCGCCGGATGTGACTTTAACTTTATCGTCATCAAAAATAATCCATGAAATGAAAGCTGAGCCGGATGATTGCTGGCACCATTTACAATGGCAATATTCGGTGTAACGGGCGGAGCCTTTGGCTTCTAGTGTGATTTTGCCACACATGCAGCTTGCTGAATGAATTTCAGAGGTCATGTTCTGGTCCATCCTTCTGGATACATGGCGACAAAGCCAGGTCGGTTTTCAATGCGTTTGATCCACCTCATAATTGCCGGAAAGCGGGTTAGGTCAAAATTTCCCATTTTAGCTTTATGAGTATAAGCAAAGAGCGCGATATCCGCGATGGTGTATGTACTTCCCACCATAAAGTCCTGATTTTGTAGTTGGTCTTCCATGATCGCAAGCGCTTTATAACCCTTGCTGAGCAATTTTGGTATTTCCCCCCTGCGTGAGCTATCCAAGGGTAGCATGGTCAGTATGTATTTGGCTACAGCCACATACGGCTCATGGCTGTATTGTTCAAAGAACAGCCATTTCATCACCTGTGCCTGTTTCCACTTATCTATTGGAAATAGGTCCGTATCCTGAGCAAAATAATATAGGATAGCATTGGATTCAGCGAGACGTTTGCCATCTTCAAATTCAATCACCGGAATTCGGCCATTAGAATTAATATTGTCTAGAAAGTCTTCAGTGCGCGTTGCCTCTCTGGTGACATCATACTCAACAGACGTATAGTCTATATCAAGCTGACTCAGCAGCAGACGTACCTTATAGGCATTGCCGGATTCGATATTGTCATGAAGGGTTAGCATTAGTATTACTCCTATAAATCAAGAACAGGTTGGCGCAGGTGGTGAATGATTTTCATCATCACTGTCGGCAGTGCAAGATCATCTATACGACTGAAAGGAAACCAGTCGCCTTCCTGAAGGTCTATCATTTCAAGAAGTTCTAGTCTTATCACTTTTAATTCAAGATGAAAATGGGTGAAGCTGTGCCGCACCATTCCGGGGGTTTCTTTCCAGTTGGCAATGATGGGGATTTGCGGCATGGGTACGGCGCTCCAGTCCGGTGTTTCTAACCAATCCGAGCTTGGAACCTCCATCATACCGCCAAGAAGGCCACGTTCTGGCCTTCGGCATAGCCATAGATGTCCATTATATTCTGCCCAGAAAGCATAGCCGCGCCTTGTTGGTTTGGCGGCTTTTGATTTGCGCTGTGGCAACTGGTTTGCAGTGTCCAGTGAATAGGCAAGGCAATTTTCCTCCCATGGACAACGGCCTGAACATTTTAATATCTTTGAGCCACAAATATCTGAGCCCAAGTCCATCACGGCCTGAGCATAGTCGCCCGCCCGGTGGGCAGGGGTCATTTTTGCGGCAAGCTCCTTTAATTCAGGCTTGGCTTCGGGCAGGGGGGTGGTCACATTGAACATACGGGCCATAACCCGTTCGATATTACCATCCAACACCGCCGCTTGCCGTCCGAAAGCGATGGCGGCAATTGCCGCAGCGCTATAGGGGCCAATACCGGGTAGCTTTATCAGTTCCTTTTCAGTATCAGGAAAAATGCCATTAAGTTCATTCTGGATATAGGTGGCACATTTGTGAAGGTTTCGGGCGCGGGCGTAATAACCAAGCCCCGCCCAAGCGGTTAATATCTGATCCAGTTCAGCATTTGCTAAGTCTTCCAAGCACGGCCATTTTGTCAGGAATTTCTCAAAATAGGGAATGACGGTTACAACAGTAGTCTGTTGCAGCATGATTTCACTAAGCCAGATGCGATAAGGGTCGGGTTTTTTTGTATCGCCCGGAGGTATTCGCCAAGGGAGTTCCCGTGCATTCTTATCATACCAGTCTAACAATGTGTCAGCCAGTTCAGCAGGGTCTTGTTGTCGCGATATATTAATAGTCATAGGCCTGTGAAATTACGAAAAGAACGCGACTATACATGACTAGTCAGATAAATCCTATACCTTTGATAAGCCGTAAAAGATGGGCATAAATGA
>JAGLJX010000278.1 GCA_023142175.1 Emcibacter sp. | reverse complement strand
AGTATGGCACCAGAGTTACAACATTTTGAGCCTATGGTGATCGAACGTATCAATTCTTACTATGGTTATTCAGCTGTGGAGAGGCTTTCTTATCGTCATGGCCCAGTGCCCATACGCACCCGCAAAACCAAGCATTCGGAACCTAATTTAACTGATTCTCAGGAAAAACTTTTGCAGGGCCAATTAGAAGGGGTCAGGAACCCCGAATTACACAAGGCTCTTTATCGTCTTGGTAGCGAGGTGCTGTCGGTTAAAAAGCCAGAGAAAACAAAGAACAGACTACAGTTTACCCGACGCGGCAAGGGTAGTAAAAATGCAGAATAAGATTCTTTACTTGATTTTACCCGCCGTTAATTTTTATACTTTCATACAACATATTGTGGATCAAAGATGACTAAACAACTATATAAACGAATATCACAGATTTTCGCTATTTTCTTGGCGAGCCTTTTTTCTTTTGTCGCTGGGGCTAATGCCGCAGAGCAGGATAGCGGTTTTTTAAATTATGACATGATTTTGGGTGATAAGAATGCTCCCATTGAAATTATTGAATATGCCTCCACGACCTGTCCCCATTGCGCATCATTTCATAAAGATATTCTACCAGAATTGAAAAAGAAATATGTGGATACAGGCAAAGTGAAAATTGTGTTCCGTAACTTTGTTTTTGCCAACAATCCTTTTGATGTTTTTGCGGCGATGACAAACCGTTGCGTTACGGAAAAGAAATTCTTTCCACTTCTTGGACTTTATTTTAAACGTCAGCAAGCGTGGGTGAAATATAAAGAGTTTAGTGAACTTAAACCCTATGGCAAATTTGCCTCGCTTGGTTTTGCCAAGGGGGAGGCCATTAAGATTGCTAAAATCGCTGGCATGAAGGAATCTGATGCCTATAAATGCCTGGCCCGGACGGATGTTTTGAAATATCTGATGGATACCAATAAGCACGCTATTGAAAAATACGAAGTTAACTCTACGCCTACCATCATAGTGAATGGCAAAAAACTTGATAATTATCAATTTGACACTATTGAAAAGGCTATTCTGGCGGGGAGCAAATAATGACCAGGAAAAACGTACTCCTTGTCATTGCTATCGCTGTTATCGGCGGTGGTTTCTATATGACCAGCATTACGCAGAAGGCACCTGTTCAGGTTAAAGAAGATACGGTTCAGGTTCAAAGTAACGATGCCGACCTAGTGGATTTTTTGAATTATGACATCATCATCGGTGATGAGGATGCGCCCATTGAAATAATTGAATATGCGGCTATTACTTGCCCGCATTGTGCGCATTTTCACGCGGATGTTCATCCTGTATTGAAGGAGAAATACCTTGATACCGGAAAAGCAAAACTGGTTTATCGTAATTTTGTTTTTGATAATCCCTTTGATGTATATGCCGCCAGTATAACCCGTTGCGTATCAGAAGAAAATTTTCTGCCTACTTTGGAAGTTTATTTCGAGAACCAACCGGATTGGAACAGGCTGGCCGAACTGAAACTTATATATGACAGGGACGGGAGAGAGGCTGCTATTAATTTTGCTAAAGCAGAGGTGACCAGAGTTGCGGCTTCAGCAGGCATCAGCCCTGATGATGCTAAGAAATGTTTGGATAATAAAGAAGTCGTAAATTACCTGTTGAAAGTCAGGGGAAAAGCTGTTGAAAAATATCAGGTGAATAGCACGCCTACCGTGATTGTTGATGGCAAGATGCTGGATCGTAATGATATTGCCTCAATTGAAAAGGCTATTGAGGCTGTGGGCAAATAAGTTAACGGAAAAGAGGGAATATTGGATTTTACACGACTTCGGTTATCAGGTTTCAAGTCCTTTGTGGACCCAACCGAACTGGTCATAGATAATGGCCTGACCGGCGTGGTCGGGCCCAATGGCTGTGGTAAGTCCAACCTTTTGGAAGCCCTGCGGTGGGTGATGGGTGAAAATTCCGCAAAAAGTATGCGCGGGTCTGGCATGGATGATGTAATTTTTGCCGGAACCACGACGCGGCCTGCCCGCAACCTTGCCGAAGTGACACTTTCCATAATCAATGATGACCGTTCCGCCCCGACCATATTCAATGATGAAATACAGATGGAAATTTCCCGACGCATAGAGCGGGAATGTGGTTCGGCCTATATGCTGAACAGCAAGGATGTCAGGGGAAAAGATATTAAGTTGCTTTTTGCTGATGCTTCTACGGGCGCCCATTCACCCTCAATGGTAAGTCAGGGCCGGATCGGAAGTCTGGTTAACGCCAAGCCAAGGGAAAGGCGCAAAGTGCTTGAGGAGGCCGCCGGTATCAGCGGGCTTCACTCCCGCCGTAAAGAGGCCGAAAGCAAGCTTCGGTCAGCCGAACATAATCTTGAGCGGCTTGCTGATATTGAAGTTCAGTTGAATGATCAAATCCGTGGCCTTCAGAAACAGGCCCGTCAGGCAAAGCGCTATAAGAAAATCAGTGGGGAAATCCGCACCCTTCAGGCCCTGATCAATTATATGGAATGGTTGGCCATACAGGATCATAAACAGCTCTCGGACAAGGAATTGCGTGCCGTGGTGGTACAGGTTGCCGCCATCACTACAGAACTTAGCAAGCTGAACAGGGAACAGGCGATTCATGCGGCAAAATTACCCACCCTGCGCCAGACAGAAGCTGAATTAGCCGCCAAACTACACCATATCACAGTAACACGGGACGGTCTTGACGGTGAAGAGACTAGGCTGACAGAGACCCAGACCAAGCTTAACGAACTTCTGAGGCAGATTGATCAGGATGAGATTCGGGAACGGGATGTAATTAAGGATACCGCCTCTATTCTGCAAAGATTGCTGGCGGAGAAACAGGAATTACTGGGCCAGATCGAAAATCAAACCGATAATGTGGATGAATTATCGGGCATATTGAAGGTCAAACAAACCGCAACTCTTGAGGCGGAATGGGCATTGGAAGAACTGACCCAGAAGCAGGCGCAGCAGACCGCCGAAAAAGACAACCTGACCCGAAATAATGAAGAATCCGAAAAAAGACTTAATTCGTTGCTTGAGCAGCGCACCACAATCGAGGAGAGATTGGCACGCCTCGAAAGCAATAATCTATTCACCAATGCCCTGTCCAATGCTGAGAATTTACTTGCAGAAGCAGAAAATGCCATCAATATTATGTCGTTAAAATCGCGGGAAACAGAAGATAACCGCCAGATTTTTCAACAAAAAGAGCAGGACTCAAGGGATGTATTACAAGCGCTTCAGAGCAAGTTGGCGCGGGTTCAGGCTGAAAAAGAAGGGTTGGAGGAGCTGCTTGCCCGTGGGGAGGATGAAAATGGTTCGCCTATCATGGAACAGCTTTCCGTCAGCCCCGGATATGAAACTGCACTGGGTGTCGCTCTGGACGAAGACCTGGAAGCCTCTGACGATGTGAGTGCAAATATTCATTGGCGGTCGCTCTCGGCTTATGATCACAAGCAGGAATTGCCAGCCGGGGTTGACAGCATGACCGACCATGTCAGCGGGTCTGAGGTGCTGACCCGGCGGCTTGCACAGATCGGTGTTGTCGGTAGCGAGGCGGAAGCCATAACTCTGCTTGGTCAATTGAAACCGGGACAACGACTGGTCAGCCTAAACGGTGGTGTGTGGCGTTGGGATGGTCTTTGTGTCTCTCCCGATGCGCCGAGCACCACGGCGGTAAAATTGTCCCAGAAAAACCGCCTTGTTGAATTGGAAAAAGAATTTGACAAACATATGGAAGATGTAAGTGAGGCGCGGAAAACTTTACATAATATTCAGGAAAAATTAGAGGCAGTCAGGAAGACGGCAAGGGATGCCCGCTTAAAATGGCGCGAGGCAGAAGAGAAGGCAGCCCGCGCCCGCCGCAGCTTGACGGAGGCTGAGAAACAGGCCACCCGCCATCAATCCGAGGAAAGCGCACTGAAAGACCGTTTGGGTCATTTGGTTGAGGACATTGATCAGGTAAAAACCCATAATCAGGAAATTAACAAGGATCTTGCGGCCTTGCCAGAAGGGGAAGATCTTGGTCTGAAAATTCAAGTTGCCCGTCAAAATGTTGAAGACAAACGCAAAAACCTCTCCGAAGCGCGGTTTAATCATGACAGCTTCATTTCACAAAGTGATGCAAGGCATAATCGGCTTGAACAGATCGGGACCGAACTTTCCGCCTGGAAATTACGTATTGATAATGTGGAAATTCACATTAACGACCTGAAAGACCGTCATGGGAAAACCACAGGCGAACTTAAATTATTGGAAAACAGACCCGGTGAGATTGTCGAGGAACGTCGGAAGCTTAATCAATTGATTGACCGTGCGGGCGATGAGCGCAAACAGGCCGCACGGACTTTGCTGGATTGTGAAGACCTTTTGGCGGGTAAGGATAAGGAAATCCGTACAACTCAGACCAACTTGGCTGAGGTGCGCGAACAGAAGGTGCGGCTGGAAACCAATCTGGAACAATACGAAGAACAGGAAATTCACCTGAAACGGCGAATTCTAGAAGAATTTGACTGTCAGCCAAAGTTGCTCAGGGAAATTGCGCAGGTCGAAGAAGAGCAGCAACTGCCAGACCCGGAACAGACGCTGCACCGTCTCGAACGATTGAAGGCGGAACGGGAAAGGCTGGGAGCGGTCAATCTACGTGCCGATGCCGAACTGGTTGAAATTCAGGAACAGCTAGATATTTCCATATCAGAACGCGAGGAGCTTGATAAGGCCATCACTGCTCTGCGTAGGGCAATTTCGGACTTGAACCGAGAAGGGCGCTCGCGGATTCTTAAGGCTTTTGATGAGGTGAATGAACATTTTAAACATCTCTTCACCACACTGTTTGGCGGAGGGGAAGCTCATCTGGAGCTTACCGAATCCGATGATCCGCTTGATGCAGGGCTGGAAATCATGGCAAGTCCACCCGGTAAAAAGATGCAAAACCTTGGCCTGCTGTCCGGCGGAGAACAAGCCTTGACGGCGTTATCACTGATATTTGCGGTCTTTATGACCAATCCGTCCCCCATTTGTGTTTTGGACGAAGTGGATGCGCCGCTTGATGATGCTAATGTGGGCCGGTTTTGTGACCTGTTGGATGAAATGGCTGCCAATACTTCCACCCGCTTTCTGATTGTGACCCATAATGCCGTTACCATGTCGCGAATGAACCGCCTTTTCGGCGTTACAATGGCTGAACGCGGCGTATCACAGCTTGTTTCTGTTGATCTGGAAAGTGCCGAAAAAATGCGCGATCGGGTAAGCACTTCCGTTCCAGCCTAAATATATAATTTTTTCCATTGAAGCGGGTGTTTTGATGCTTGACAGGCCATAGAGCAGAAACTATGTTGCAGTCAATTTTATGGGCCTTTAATCAGGAGAGGGATCTTTTATGGAAGAAGAACCACCACTGACAAGTTTAAAGGCCCGCGTTAAAAAAGCTCAGAAGGCCATTGAGCCTAAAAATGAGAGCGGGATTAACGAGCAACATGCTTACGGGATGGCAATGCGTCTTGTAGCGGAATTGGTTTCGGGGCTGATTGTCGGATTGATAATCGGTTATTTTCTGGACAAGGTGCTGGGAACGAAACCATGGTTGATGATAGTTTTTATTTTTCTTGGCCTTGGTGCCGGGATTTTTAATGTGATGCGTGCGGCAAAGCAGATCGAAGAACAGCAAGCACGTAAACGGGAAGAAGCAGCCGAAAAGGCTAACAGTAACGAAGGATAACACAGTGGCTAGTCCGCTCGCGCAATTTGAAATCAAAACGCTCATCCCGCTGCATGTCGGTGGATATGATATTTCTTTCACAAACTCTGCCCTTTATATGGCCTTTACAGTTGCCGCAGTCATATTCTTTATGACCGTTGGTATGCGCAAAGGGGCGTTGGTGCCGGGTCGCTGGCAGCTATCGGTGGAAATGTGTTACGAATTTGTCGCCAATATGCTTCATGATACGGCGGGACGGGAAGCGCGGAAATATTTTCCCTTCATCTTTACCCTGTTCATGTTCATTCTGTTTGCGAACCTTATTGGTATGGTTCCTTATTTTGGCTTTACATTTACCAGTCATATCGCGGTGACATTTGCCATGGCGGCTTTTGTATTCATCGGGGTGACGTTTATTGGTTTGTATAAGCATGGCTTTAAATTCTTCTTGCTCTTTGTGCCTAAGGGCGCGCCACTGGCTTTGATGCCATTGTTGGTGCTTATTGAGCTGGTATCTTATCTGTCCCGTCCCATAAGCCTTTCCGTTCGTCTGTTTGCCAATATGGTGGCCGGACATACGATGTTGAAAGTATTTGGCGGTTTTGTTGTGGCTCTGGGTGTTCTTGGTGTTGTACCATTCGCCTTTATCGTCGCACTAACCGGACTGGAATTGTTGGTGGCATGTTTGCAGGCCTATGTGTTTGCAATCTTGACATGTATGTATTTGAATGATGCCCTGCATTTGCATTAGGGCTTAATATAATTTTTTGGTAATTAATTTTTAAAAAAAGGAAGTTAAAATGGAAGTAGAAGCTGCAAAAATGATCGGTGCGGGTATCGCATGTTCAGCTCTTATTGGTGCGGGTATTGGTATTGGTAATATCTTCGGAAGCTATGTTTCCGCTGCTATTCGTAATCCTGCGGCTGCCCCTCAGTTCTTTGGTAATGCCATGCTTGGTTTTGCCCTTGCTGAAGCAACAGGTCTGTTTGGTCTGGTTATCGCCTTCATCATCCTGTTCACTTAAGTTTTTACAGGCCTGATCCTTAGAATAGGATCAAGGAGAGAAGACAATGCCACAATTAGACCCCGCAGTTTTTCTGCCCCAGATTTTCTGGCTGTTTATTATCTTTGGACTGATTTATCTGTTCATCGCTTATAGCGCTGCGCCGAAAATCACACAGGTTCTGGAAAGACGTCAGGACCGGATAGCATCTGATCTGCAAGAGGCTGAAAAGCTGCAAGCACAAGCGGAAGAAGCCAGAACAGCTTACGAGAAAGCTCTGGAAGAAGCCCGTGCCAAGGCAACATCAACGGTTGCTTCAAAGCGGGAAGCCATCAAGGCTGACGTGGAAGCGGAATA
>JAGLJX010000277.1 GCA_023142175.1 Emcibacter sp. | reverse complement strand
AATTTCAACATCTGCGCGGAGTTTATACATCATCAGCCTTCTTAAAAGATCCGGCAGTCTGTCTCTTTCGCAATCCAGAAAGAGGGTATCATCCACTTCCGATATAAAGAAATCATGGAGATATTTACCCTGCGGCGTGAGCAGGGCGGCATAAAGAGCAGAATTCTCAGCTATTTTTTCTATATTGTTGGTAATCAGTCCCTGAAGAAACTTTTTTCGGTCTGTGCCGGAGAGGGTAAGGACAGCTCTGTCTTTAATGGGAATGTTGTTTTGCATGGTTCTTTTCTAAAATATTTGCCAGATGAGCGGTTATTCTACCCGCTGCTAGCCCATCACCGAATGGGTTTGGAGCTTGTTGCATTCTTTTATAATGCGCCTTGTCATCAATTAGCAAGTTCAGTTCATGTAATATGGCATCCTTTTCGGTTCCTGCAAGTCGAAGACAGCCACTTTCCACGCCTTCCTCTCGTTCTGTCTTATCGCGCACCACTATTACGGGTGTGTTGAGGGAAGGCGCCTCTTCCTGAATGCCGCCGGAATCCGTTATGATGGCAAAGGCTTTCGCCATAAGGCAGACAAATTGTGGGTAGGCTAAAGGGGTGATAAGAGAAATATTTTTTTGGTTGCCAAACTGACTTTTGATTATTTGAGATGTGACCGGGTTAGGATGCAGGGGGAATATGAAATCAAATTCAGGCCTGCTTATTGCGAAATCCAACAGGCAGGTCGTAATTCTCTTCAGAGGCGCTCCCTGACTTTCCCGCCGATGAAGTGTAATGAGGAAATAGGGCCTGCTAGAATCGCTACCGAAGTTGGGCACATCACAGCCGTTGCTCTTTGAGCTTTCATAGGTTCTTAATACCGTGTCTACTGATGTATTGCCGGTAACAAAGATATTTTCTTCAGCAATATCTTCGCTCAGTAGATTCTGCCGCGCTTTATCTGTGGGGCAGAAATGCCATTGGGCAAGCTTGGAGATATTTTGCCGATATATTTCTTCAGGAAAAGGGGAGGCTTTATCATATGTTCTGAGGCCCGCCTCAATATGGGCTACGGGCAAGCCTTTTTCATGAGCAATCGTTGCGCTGGCTAGGGCGCTGGCCGTATCTCCCTGAACGATGACAATATCAGGGCTGGAATTCTCAAATACATTGGGTAATTGGGTGAGGAGATGTGCCATAAGCTGGTCCAGACTTTGTCCTTTGCGCATGACATTCAGTTGAAAATCAGGAGTTATCCTTAACGTATCTAAATGGGGGGTCAATAGATCTGTGTGTTGGCCCGTATTGCAAAGTAGAGGCGTGATTTTTTCAATGGTTTTTAAGTGATGATAAACAGGAGAAATTTTGATGAGTTCCGGCCGGGAGCCACAACAAAATAAGACTTTATGTGTATAACTCATACAAAATACCCTAACAATACTAACACTCTAATACCTCAAGGAATTTCTTGTTGATTCATTTAAATGAGGTTACTCTAGGCATCATAACTTAAATGAGGGAGCGATTCTAGTGACCATTGATATTCTAATTAAAAATGCAATTTGTGTTTCGCATAATGGTATCGAAGCTACAGATGTGGCTATCAAGGATGATATTATTGTTGCTATAGGCCATATTGATAATATTGATGTCAAAGAGACCATAGATGCAAAAGGCCTGCACCTCATGCCGGGGGTGATTGATACGCAGGTTCATTTTAGGGAACCGGGAGCAGAGGCTAAGGAAGATCTGGAAAGTGGTAGTCGTGCAGCGGTTATGGGCGGCGTAACTTCAGTATTTGAAATGCCAAATACAAAACCCTCTACCACCACTGCAAATGCCCTGAAAGATAAAGTTGACCGGGCCACCAACCGTATGTGGTGCGATTTTGCATTTTATATGGGTGCTTCAAAAAAGAACGCGAAACAACTTCACAAACTGGAAAGATTGCCCGGTTGTTGTGGTGTGAAAATCTTCATGGGTTCATCCACGGGTGATCTTCTGGTTTCTGATGATCAGACACTGGCTGATATTTTATCAAACGGCACCCGTAGAATAGCCATTCATGCGGAAGATGAAGACAGGCTCAATGAGCGAAAGCATTTGTCAGAAAAAGGCGGGGTCGCCATGCATCCCGTATGGCGCGATGCTAAAACGGCCTATCGGGCGACTGATCGTATTTTGGAAATAGCCCGCCGTACCGGGCGTAGAATTCATGTGCTTCATGTCACAACCGAGGATGAAATGGCCTTGCTTGCGGCTTATAAAGATGTGGCCTCGGTAGAAGTTACCCCACAGCATTTGACCCTTTCTGCACCGGAATGTTACGAGGAACTGGGAACTTATGCCCAGATGAACCCGCCGATCCGGGGGGAGGAAGACCGTATTGGTCTGTGGAAGGCATTACGTGTTGGAATCGTAGACGTATTAGG
>JAGLJX010000276.1 GCA_023142175.1 Emcibacter sp. | reverse complement strand
ACCCTGCGGTTATTCTTCCAAGGATGTGTTATCTGGCACCCGCCGTACAAATTTCACCATGAACAGCACCATAAGACAAAGGCCCGCCATGAAATAATATGTCTGACCGCCAAACAGGTCATAAAGCGGCCCCGATGCCAACATGACAATCCCCAGAGAAAGTCCCATAGGTACCGAACTATAGAGCGACTGTGCGGTCATAAAATATTTATCCGGCACCCGACTGGATAAATAATACATAGCCACCAGATGAGACGCGCCATAAGTCAGGCCGTGAAATGTCTGTGCCAGCACCAGCAAAGGCAGGGACACCGTCTGGGCCAGAACCACCCACCTCACGACACCAAAACACGCGATCCCAGCTAGCAAATACATAGGCCGAACACGGGTCACAATGCTACCTGCGAAGATGAATATCAGTATTTCAGCCGCAACCCCGATTGCCCATAAAACGCCTATGGTTTCATTGTCAATGCCCAGCGCTGCCCAGTGATAACTACCCAGAACATAAATAAATCCATGGCTCATTTGTATAAGGCTGAGCACTATCAGGAACATAATGAACCGGCGACTGGTCAACAGGAATTTTAACGGTGAAACTATCTCATCAATAGGTTCTTTGTTTTTAGTCTCTGGCTTCCGTCGCTCTCTTGGCAGAAGAAATACGGCAAAAAAAGTAATCACCATGCTGGCAAGGCAAAAGTACAGAAAATTATCATAACCGAAATGATCCAGATATTTGCCGAAAAGAATAGACGTGATGACAAAAACAAAGGAGCCCACTGACCGTATCCGACCATATTGCAGGTTATACTTATCGCAGGCCCTGACCGCGTAGCTTTCCATCAATGGCGCAATGGAAGAATAGACAACTGAAAATAACAGCGTAACCAAGACAAAGGCAGAGAAGCCAGTAATGAAAAAATATCCTGTAAAAAACAAAGCTGCCAGTGCAATAAGCGCCATCATCGGCCTGCGCACGGTTCCCCATTTATCACATAACTGGGCAATGAACGGCGATGACAATATCTTAAGAAAAGATGGAAAACCCATCAGGAAACCAATTTCAGCGGGCGACAGCCCCACCTTGGCCAGCCATAATGCCCAAAAAGGCAAGGCAATCCCCACATAGATAAACAGCCCGCTATAGACACCGCCGACTTTATAAGCGACGGGGTTTTTAAACCCGCTGATTTTTTCTTTTGTGGACATTAAGGGTTAGCCAGTTGAATATTTGAATTCAGAAATAGGCGCTTACTATGTGCCTTTAGTCAATGTTTTTCTTATTAGAATCTTATGCGGTCATATCAATCTTTTTGGTACAGCATATCTTCCAGTTCGTCATGGGTCATTTTTAGAATCTTGCCCGCCAATGTATAGGAAAATCCAGCCCTACACATGCTGGCCAGTTCCTTTTCTACTAGTTCTTGCCCATCGTGTCGCGTGCTGAAGGATCCGAATCTTCTTTTACGGGCATATTTCACAGCGGCAAAAAAATCCATATCCTCATATTGTTCCGATAAATTCTGCATTACTTCGTCCACCATATCAGCCGCAACCCCTTTGGCTTGCAATTTCTGGGCAATATTCCGCTTTGAATTTCCGCCGCGTGTCAGTGACCGCGCCCGCGCTTCAGCAAACTGCCTGTCATTAACAAGATTTTGCTGTACCGCTTTTTGCACGATGTCTTCAATCCAGCCTTTTGCCTGTGAATATAGCTCTTGCCCATCCGATTCTGGCAAGCGCCGCCTGACTTTTCGGTCCAGAACAAGTGCCAGATTTTTTTCCGTGGTTGCAAATCTTTGCAGGTAGTTATAGGTTGCTCGCACCAGATAATCCCGACTTAAGGCCCGTTTTTTTGGTTTTTTTTCATTCATAACGACAATAGTATCAGACCTTAGAGTTTTTCTGTATCAATTTGAACCATTTGACTGGGATTATTTTATGCTATGGGCAAGGTGGGTTTTGTAATGCGATGCGGCGGATCGGGTAAGAAAACCAGCGGGGCCATCAAATTGATTAAAATTAATACAGAAAGCCCCTAATGACCGATAACAGAGCCACCAGCCATTTTATTTATCTGATCCTTCTGGCTCTCTTTTGGGGCAGTGCCTTCATGTTTATCAAAATTTCTTTGGATAGTGTTGGCCCGCTGACCATAGCCGCAAGCCGCATCACGATCGGCGCTCTTGTCTTAACTGCAATCTCCCTGAAAATGGGCGTAAAACTCCCCAAAAACAAATCCGAATGGTTTCATTGCGCTCTTGTCGGCATAACGGGAACGGTCTTGCCTTTTTTACTGGCAACCTGGAGCATACAATATGTCCATAGTGCTCTGGCGGCCATATGTATGTCCCTGTCGCCACTTTTTACCATGATTCTAGCTCATTATATGACCCACGATGAAAAATTCAGTGCCAGTAAATTGACCGGAATAATTTTTGGTGTCGTCGGAGTGGGCAGCCTTTTTTACGGAACTATGACCGATGTAGACAGCTCCCCGATAATGTTTTTGGCATTATTTGGTTTAGTTGCAACATCATTTTTCTATGCTTTAGGTGGGGTTTTAATAAAAAAACTTAAAAATAAAGATCCGTTGGGTACGGCTTCCGCCATGTTGATCAGCGCAGCCCTTTTCACCATCCCCCTTGCCTTGGTATTTGAAGAACCCTGGACGCTAAACCCCACGGCACCAGCCATCTATTCCATATTAATTCTGGGTATTTTTGGTACGGGAATAGCAGCTCTTGTGTTATTTCACCTGACCCATCTGGCAGGAGCTATTTTTGTATCTTACAGCACTTACCTCATTCCTTTGGTCGGCATTACAGCAGGATATATTTGGTTAAATGAGCCCTTAAAAGAGACTTATTTTATATCCGTTTCATTCATTCTTGCCGGAATTTTTTTGGCAGAAAAAAGAAGGAAAAAAGAAAGAAAAAACTAACCCCAAAACCAACAAACAAGAAATA
>JAGLJX010000275.1 GCA_023142175.1 Emcibacter sp. | reverse complement strand
CTGAATAGCTTGATAGCACAGGCACAAAATATACTTATTAAAGTAGCACTGATCGTTAGTGACGACAGCCTACGGGAGCGCTGCACTCTCTTACTAGAAGACGCTGATATAGAGGTTGAAGCCTTATCCAATCCTCTGGATAGTTTTAATCTCCTTTCTAGGTACAGGCCTGATGTTTTTGTCGTAGATATTAACTTGCATGAATGTAAGGGAACTGAACTGGTACACATGGTCCGGCAGGATGACAAGTGGGCTTCAATCCCGATTATTCTAATGTCTACCGAACAGGACCCTGAACATCAATTAGTAAAAACAACCCTTGGCGGTGACGATGTTGTGACCAAACCCCTTGAGGTAGATCATTTGGTATCGGCGGTTAAGGCAAGGGCAATGCGATCCCATTGGACCAATCGCCTCAGAAAAGATTTACAGACGACATTAAGAGAGAGCAAATACCAAATTGCCGCCCTGAATGAACATGACATCGTTAGCATAGCAGATGTCACTGGCCGAATTACCTATGTCAATGACAAATTCTGCGAAATCAGTGGGTATCGTCGCGAAGAATTGTTGGGGAAAAATCATCGCCTGCTCAAATCAGAAGTTCATGAACAAGAATTCTACGATGAGATGTGGAATAATATTTCAAATGGTAATATTTGGCACGGAACAATTTGTAACCGAAAGAAAAATGGACGTATTTATTGGGTAGAATCTACCATTGTTCCTTTTTTAGATGACAAGGGAAAACCCTATAAATATGTTTCTGCCCGCACAGATGTTACAGACCTACGAATAAGCGAACAGAAATTATATGAGGCTCAGTCTCTATCTAATATTGGTAATTGGTATATCAACCTGATAACGGGCAACCATATGTGGTCAGATGAAATCTACCGCATCATCGGCCTTGAGCCTGGCAGCATTACTCCAAACGAAAATTTCTTGGAGAATATTGTCCACCCCGATGACAAGAGCCTTATAGAAGAACAAGAGAAACAGGCTAGAGTGACGGGTCATATGGAGGTTACACACCGTATTATAAGACCTAATGGCGAAGTACGTCATATACACGCGCTGGCGATGGGTGAAATGGATACTAATGGGAAAGTGATAGCACTTTCAGGTACTGTTCAGGATATCACAGAACGCGTAATAGCAGATAGCAAATTACGTATAAGCGAGGAACGCCTGCACCGTGGACAATCCTTTGCAAACATAGGTACCTGGGACTGGAACATATCAAAAAACGAACTCTATTGGTCTAAAAATGTCTGGCAATTATTCGGTTATGAAAAAGATAATATTAGTAATACTTTTGAAAATTTCATGGCAGCCATACATCCTAATGATCGGGAAATGGTTCTGGATGCCATAAATACCAGCGTGCAACACAGAACCGAATATAATATCGAACATCGTATAATTTGGCCAGATGGAAGCTCCCATTGGGTGCAGCAAAGCGGCGATGTGGTTCGTGATAAAGAAGGTAACCCATTGAACATACTGGGTGTAGTGCAAAATATAGACATACGCAAATGTGCCGAACTTGCGCTGATAGAACGTGAGCGTCTTTTGAAGGAAGCTCAATCCTTAGCGCATATTGGCAATTGGCAATCCAATTTGGCAACCGGTGAGCGCACATGGTCAGACGAGGTATTTCGCATCATTGGTCAGGAACCGGGTTCTTGTGACACGACCACAGACATTTTTTATAAATTCGTTCATCCCGATGATGTGGAGCGGGTGAGAGAAAGTACGGAATGGGCTAAGAAAACCGGTCATAAAGATATTGTATATCGCATAATATTACCGGACGGAAATGTCCGCCATTTGCACGACCTGGCAAAGGCCGATGTGGACGCAGGAGGAAATCTGGTTATGCTGGCCGGAACGGTTCAGGATATTACGGAGCGCATTGAAGCTGAAATCAAGCTGCGAGAAACTGAAGACCGTTTTACCTTTGCCGTTGAAGGTGCTGGTGATGGTATCTGGGACTGGAACCTGGAAACCGATATTATGCATTTCTCCCCGCTCTATATGAAAATGCTGAACTATGATAATAATGAACTGCCGCATTATGCAAATAGCTGGATAAACAGCATTCATCCCGACGATTTGGCTACTACCAAAAAGAAACTACATGATTATCTGGAGGGTCGAACGGAAAAATATTCTCTTGAAATTCGAATACGATGCAAGGGCGGCAGCTACAAATGGATCCTGTGCCGTGGTACCGTGGTAAGCCGCAACAATCAAGGTCAACCGCTAAGAATGATTGGTATTCATAGTGATATCACCAAGCAGAAACAAACCGAACAGGATCTGATAGATACCCGTGAAGACGCCCAAAACGCCAACCGTGCCAAAACAGATTTTCTCTCAAGTATGTCCCACGAATTACGCACTCCCATGAACGCTATCATGGGTTTCGGACAACTTCTGAATATGGAAACTGATCCGCCGTTGAGCATATCCCAGAAAGAAAATGTCGATGAGATTGTCAAGGCAAGCAATCATCTTCTGGAACTTATTAACGAGGTACTGGATTTGGCTAAAATTGAATCCGGGCGTGTTGATCTTTCCGTTGAGGTCATTATTCTTTCAGAAGTTATTTATGAATCACTGCAATTGATCACCCCCCTTGCCCAGCGGCGTGGTATTGAGATCATCCTGACCCAGAATGGTGTCAATATAACCTTTGAACAATTACTCAACAACCAAAGTGCCGTACGCGCTGATCGCATCAGGTTAAAACAGATATTACTTAACCTGCTGAGCAATGCCATAAAATACAATAATGAGAATGGTGAACTGATCATCGACTGTAACATCATAAATGATAAAAAAATACGGATCAGCATCACTGACACAGGCCACGGCCTAACGAAGGAGCAACAGGCTAAGCTATTCAAGCCCTTTAGCCGGGTTGGCGATAATCAATCAACGATAGAGGGGGTCGGCATTGGTTTGGTTATCACCAAAAACCTTGTCGAACTGATGAAGGGTACTATCGGCCTGACCAGTCAGGTTGGTGTGGGCAGCACCTTCTGGATTGAATTGCCCAGTGATAATTTAATTCCCTTACAAGAAAATACGCCTGTTGCCAATATTGCCCGTCAATCCCCCAACGGAACAGCATTAGAAAATGAATGTTCCATTTTATACATAGAGGATAATCCCGCCAACCTGCGTCTGGTAACCCAGCTTTTAGAACGCCAACCTAATATTCGCATGTGGAACGCTCATGAGCCGCTGCTGGGACTTGAACTGGCTGCGGAGCATAAACCTGATTTAATTCTTCTGGATATCAACCTGCCGAGGATGAACGGCTTTGAAGTCCTCATGCATTTGCGCGAACGGGACGCCACCTGTGACACACCAGTTATTGCCATAAGTGCCAATGCCATGCCCAGTGACATAAAGAAAGGCATAGATGCGGGTTTTGATGATTACATCACCAAGCCGATTAATATTAATGATCTGTTACATGCCGTAGAGAAAACTTTGCGGGGAGATTCATAATATGGCCTTAAGGCCAAAAATTATCTTTAGTGCTGTCTTTTTAATAGTAATTCTAGCGCTATTATTCGTACAATATTATAAACAATCTCGCGCGGTGCCAATTCGCATCGGCATACTGCATTCCCTCAGTGGCATCATGGCCGAAAATGAAAAACCCCTTATTGATACCCTGCTCATGGCTATGGATGAAATTAATGACAAGGGCGGCTTATTAGGGCGGCAGCTGGAAGCCGTAATCGTTGATATACGCTCTGAACCAGACCATGCGGCACAAGAGGTCGAACGACTAATAAAGGAAGAAAAAATTGATGTAATATTTGGCTGCGGAACCTCCGCCTGCCGCAAAGCGGTTAAGCCTGTAGTCGAGAAGTATAATCATATTTTATTTTACCCCATCCAGTATGAAGGATTGGAACAATCAGAAAATATTATTTATACAGGCTCCACCCCCAATCAACAGATCATACCGGGTGTGGTATGGGCTTTAAAGAATCTCGGCAGCCGTATTTATCTGGTGGGTTCGGATACTATCTTTCCCCGAACTGCCAATTTTATCATTCGCGACATCGCAAATGCCAAGGGCGCTGAAATTGTTGCAGAACAATATCAACCACAGGGGGCCAATGACTTTGACGAAATTATTTCACAGATAGATGAACTACGCCCGGATGTGATCCTCAGTACCATCAACGGGAACAGCAATCATGCTTTCTTTCAGAAAAAACATCAGGCCGGCCTCGATGATATCCCGATTATATCTTTCAGTATATCCGAAAAAAATCTGGCTATATCCCCCTATACAAATGTAAAATCCCATTACGCGGTACAAAGCTATTTTCAAAATCTGGATAACCCGATCAATCATTCTTTTGTAGGCAGGATTAAGCAACGGCTTGGCCCGCTACAACCCATTACCACCTCTATGGAAGCAAGTTATATTGGCTTATATCTGTGGACACAGGCCGTGCGAAGTGCAGAATCAACTATTCCCGCCCTCGTTTATAAAACAATTAGTCAACAAACCATGAAGGCCCCTCAGGGTATTGTTTCTGTAGAGAGCAGCCATCATCTGCGCAAACGCATCCTCATCGGACAGGCCAACAGTAAAGGTCATTTCGACATCATATGGGCCACTGACCATGCCATAAGACCTATTCCTTTTCCTGCCTTTCGTAACAGGTCAGCATGGGATAAAATTATAACCCGGCTTTCGAACGAGGGGAAAACTAATGCAGTTCAATAGTATTTCTTTTCGGATTTTCTGTTGGTTTATGATCATTTCATTATTGCCGTTGATATTAATAACCGAGGTATTCCTATCTCAGTTTCAGGGCCAAATCCTGCAGATCGAATTCAGACATCTGTCCAGAATGTCCGACAAAAAAATAGCCCAGATCAGCAGCTTTATAGATGAGCGCATTGCTGATATTGAAACGCTTTCCAGTGACCCAAAAATTGTTAATTCCTTCGACAAAATAATTGAGACTTTTGATAAAAACGGTAAAGATTCTATAGAATATCAATCGTCTGATCGCTTGATTAGGACATATGCCTCCGATTATCTTAAAGCCGGTTATTACGACTTATTCCTGATCTCGCCCAAAGGTGATGTTATTTTTTCTGTGCGGCGTAATGCGGGTTTTGCGACAAATTTAATTAATGGCCCTTATTTTAACTCAAGCCTGACTGAAGCCACCTACAATAGCTTGACTACATTTGGGACTAATGTATCTGACTATCATCTTTACCCCCCCTCTAATGAACCCGCAGCATTCATTGCAACACCCATAATGAAAGAGGGTAAACTTCTGGGTATTTTGGCGTTACAGCTTGATATTAACCGGTTATTTGACGTTGCTTTGGATAATATTGGTTTGGGAGAGACCGGAGAAACCGTTATTGCACGGAAGTCGGACGGTTCCATGACATTCATGGGTTCTCTGAAATTTAATGACAAACCCGATTCCTCATTGGCAATTTCATTAGATTCCGACTTGGCTATCCCGATGCAACATGCCTTAAACGGTCAATCCAATCATGACTTCAGCATAGACTACCGGGGCGAGGAAGTGATTGCGGCCTGGAGCTACCTGCCCGCATTGCGTTGGGGAATAGTGGTTAAAAAAGATGTTAATGAGGTTCTTTCCACAGTGCGCTATATGCGTAAGCTAAGCTGGTATATTCTGCTTTCCCTACTGATTACGATACTGGTAATTGTTTATTTTGTAGGGCGTTCCATCGTGCGGCCAGTTCGCATTCTAACCCAAGTTGCACACGAAATTGCAGCGGGGGATTTGAAGCAGCGCGTAGAAGTGAAAAGCCACGATGAAGTTGGTCAACTGGCAGAGACTTTTAATCAGATGGCCGACAAACTGCAAAAGTCCCATCTCAAACTGGTAAAAGAAGTTAATGAGGCCGAACGGGCCAACCAGGCCAAGTCAGAGTTTCTGTCACGAATGAGCCATGAATTACGTACACCTATGAATGCTATTAGTGGTTTTGCACAGTTACTTATGATGGAGGCTACTAATAAGCTTGATGATGTTCAAAAAAGTAATGTAAAAGAAATTATAAACGCTAGCAATCATCTTCTGGAATTGATTAATGAAGTTCTCAATTTAGCTAAAATTGAATCAGGCAA
>JAGLJX010000274.1 GCA_023142175.1 Emcibacter sp. | reverse complement strand
ATTATGGCAATCGATGGCGCGATCATGTTTGATCTGTTGGACCAGCTACAGGATAATAATGCGGCCAAGGAATTTTACCTAACCGATATTGTTGCTATTGCGCGGGCAAGGGGGCTGGAATGTGCCGTATCTCGCGCTTGTGAGCAGGAAGTTATTGGCATTAACTCCCGTAGTGAACTGGCCGAAGCAGAAGCAGTTTTTCAAGCTGCGAAACGTCAGAAATTTATGGATGACGGCGTAACTCTCCTTGATCCTTCATCGGTATATTTCAGCTATGATACTGTGATCGGTACGGATGTGGTTGTTGAGCCTAATGTAATTTTTGGCCCCGGTGTCACGGTCGAAGAAGATGTAACGATTAAAGGTTTCTGTCACTTTGAAGGCGCGGTCATTCGTAAAGGAGCCACAGTGGGGCCATATGCGCGGCTGCGGCCAAAAGCGGATGTAGGCGAAGGGGCCAAGGTCGGCAATTTCGTAGAAGTGAAAAAATCCATTATCGAAGAAGGGGCAAAAGTAAGCCACTTAAGCTATATCGGCGATGCCATAATCGGGGCTAAGGCTAATATTGGAGCAGGAACAATTACGTGCAATTATGATGGTTTCAATAAGTCTTTGACTGAGGTTGGCAAGGGGGCTTTCATTGGCTCTAATACGGCACTGGTAGCGCCGGTAAAAATAGGTGACGGAGCCATAGTTGGGGCTGGAAGTGTCGTTACCCATAATGTTGATGCTGATGCTCTGGCTGTGACGAGGGCCAAACAAAGAGAATTGGCTGGCTGGGCTGCGGCATTTCGAAATAAACAAGAAAAGAAGTAGGGGGAAGTATGTGTGGCATCATTGGCATCATCGGTAAGGATCTGGTCACTTCACGAATAATGGAGGGGCTTAAGCGGCTGGAATACCGGGGTTATGATTCTGCGGGCATCGCAACGCTTGTTGATGATAAAAAACTTGATCGCCGTCGCGCTGAAGGCAAGCTGAATAATCTGGAAATGATATTACAGCAGGATGCACTATCCGGTGATATTGGTATCGGCCATACCCGTTGGGCAACACATGGTGCGCCGACGGTCGCCAATGCCCACCCTCATCAAACCGAGAAAGTAGCGGTTGTTCATAACGGTATCATTGAAAATTTCCGTGAATTGCGCGAAGAACTGACTGCTAAGGGACATATTCTGGAAACAGAAACTGATACCGAGGTCATTGTCCATTTGATAACAGATTTTCTGGATCAGGGACTTTGTGCCAGAGAAGCCGCTGCAGCCGCCTTGAAACATCTTGATGGTGCTTTTGCGCTGGCGATAATTTTTGAGGGTGAAAACGACCTTCTGATAGGCGCTCGCAAGGGTAGCCCGCTTGTTATGGGTTATGGTGAGGGGGAAATGTATCTGGGTTCTGATGCCATTGCTCTGGCTCACCTCAGCGACAAAATAACTTACCTTGAAGAGGGGGATCGGGTTGAATTGACGCGGGAATCGGCGGTGGTATTTGATGAAGATGGTAATGAAGTCCTCCGTGATATTCATATTGTCTCCGCTGAAGGTGGTATGATTGACAAGGGCAATTATCGTCATTTCATGATGAAGGAAATTCAGGAACAGCCCACCGTGGTTGGGCAAACTCTGGGGACCATGATCGACCCTATCCACGGCCATGTTAATTTACCGGAATTGCCCTTTGATTTGGCAAAGATTGAACGGGTTACGATCATCGCCTGTGGAACGTCATATTATGCTGGACTTGTGGCAAAATACTGGTTGGAGCAGAAGGCGCGGATCAATGTGGAAGTGGATGTAGCCTCAGAATTCCGTTATCGGGAATCGGTGATGCCCAAAGATGGTCTGGCTATTTTTATTTCCCAGTCCGGGGAAACTGCGGATACGCTTGCGGCACTTCGTTATGCCAAGTCTCAGGGGCAGCATATTATGAGTATTCTGAATGTGGCGCAAAGCTCTATGGAGCGGGAATCTGACATCGTTTTGCATACTCACGCAGGGCCGGAAGTTGGGGTTGCCTCAACCAAGGCTTTCACATGTCAGCTTGCGGTGTTGGCGTGCCTCGCCGTAGCGGTTGCCAAGGCGCGGGGCGAGATAGATGCGACCGAAGAAGCCCGTTTATGCATTGCCCTGACGGAGGCTCCGGCCCGCATGGCTGATGTGTTGAACCATGAAGAGGCGATAAAGGAAATTTCCTATGAAGTGGCCAAGGCGCGGGATGTTATCTATCTGGCGCGGGGCCTGGAATTCCCTATCGCCATGGAGGGTGCGCTTAAATTAAAGGAAATTTCTTATATTCATGCCGAAGGCTATGCTGCCGGTGAAATGAAACATGGCCCTATTGCCCTGATTGATGAACATGTGCCGATTATTGTTATTGCGCCAAGCGGACGGTTATATGAGAAAACCGCATCCAATATGCAGGAAGTTATCGCTCGTAAGGGTAAGGTGATTTTTATCACTGATATAAAGGGGGCAAAAAGCGACGGGCAGGATGCCATGGCAACAATTGCCCTGCCCATGTTGGATGAATTTGTTACCCCTCTGCTTTATGCCATACCGGTTCAGCTGCTGGCCTATCATGTAGCCGTGGAGAAGGGAACGGATGTGGATCAGCCGAGAAATCTAGCGAAATCTGTTACGGTTGAATGACTTGGCCTGACCCTAGGGTCGGGTTGATTTTTTCTTTTTAAAAGCAATGAGTTGCTTGGCGGTGGTTTTATCAAGTTTTTTGATTGCCCGAATAGTATGGCGTTCACCATCAATGAACAAGGCATTGCCACCATAAGGGCAGATGCGGTCATCAAATCGGGAATAAAAACCTATTCTATAGGCAAATTTCAAATCAATGGAGCGCATATTTAGCTTCACATAATAGGGTCTGTTCTTGGTTGGCGCATAGATGATCAGGCTTTGATCGTCCAGCAAAACCCAGTCGTTGATGCTATGGGAATAAATACAATCTTTTCCCTTGTTGAAATCTGTACTAAGTTTTTGAAATTCTTTTTCATTGAGGGGTTTGAACTTATTTTCTTCTGCTACCGCAGTTATTCCTGCCGCCAGTAAAATCAAGCCTGTCAGATAGATTATCACGCGAATTTTCATTACAACCTCATCAATTATCAGCAATGGTGTGATTATAATAGATGTTATCTGAACCAATTATGAATGGATGCCAGGGCGCAGATTGTACTAGGTCGTAAACCAGCCTTCTTCCCTGAGAACCTCAAGAGGGCGGAAATTCGTTTTATAGGCCATTTTAGGGCTGTCTTTCACCCAATAACCTAAATATACGTGGGCTTTTTCAGCCAGTTGTGCCCGTGCAACATGATCCAGAATTATATATGTTCCGAGGCTTCTTTTTCTGAATTCATCACTGACATCAAAAAAGCTGTAAACCATGGACAGGCTATCGGCCATAATATCAGTAAGTGTTACCGCTACAAGCTTTCCGCTTGTATGTATCCGGTATTCATAAAGACAGGTATTTACCGGGCTGGATTCTACCATGCTGACATATTCGTCAAATGTCATATTTGTCATGCCGCCATTGCTATGGCGTTTTCCCAGATATTTATGCAACAGGTCATAATGTTCTGTTGTGGCAATATTGGGCAGTTCTTTTATGCTCAGGTCGGAATTTAGATTGATTAGACGCCGTTGTGTACGGTTTGGCTTAAAAATAGCGACCGGAATACGTACTGATTTACATTCTGTGCAATTTTCACAACTGGGGCGGTAAGCAATATCCTGGCTGCGGCGAAATCCAATTTTCGCCATCGATTCGTGCAATCCAGAAGGATTTGTATCATTAAGCTCAGTGAAAACCTTCCTCTCCATCTTGCCCTCTAAATAAGGGCATATGGTTGATGCGGTTACATAAAATCGGGGGAATTGCGAGGACTGGTTGGTCAATTTCTTCTACCTTCTGCAGAATTATAAATATTTAGCATTCATGATATTAATCAAAGGTAAATAAATCCTGAAACTATGTCGTCTTATTATAGTCCATAATACCAAGGGGCAAAAAGGGAATAACCCAACCATAGAATAAGGATCAAAGGCACGCCAACTTTCATAAAATCCTTGAATTTATAATTACCCGGGCTCATGACCAGAAGATTTGTTTGATAGCCCATAGGGGTGGCGAAGGAACAATTGGCAGCAAAAATTACGGCTGTCACAAAGATCATCGGGTCCACGCCTAGCTTGGTAGCAATGTTTATAGCAATGGGGGTGAAGAGTACTGCGGTTGCATTATTACTGAGCATATTGGTCAGTATGGCGACCAACAGGAAGAAAGCCGACAGGGTTACGGCAACGCTCATTCCTTCCAGTAAATGAATAAGGGTTTCTGCGAGATATAACGCGCCGCCCGTGGCTTGCAGGGAAGCTCCCATAGCAAGGGCGGCCCCGATTAGCAGGAATATCCGCCGGTCGACGGCGCGGCTAGCCTGACGTATGTTAAGACAACCGAGGGCTATCATTAAAAAGGCGCCACAAGTTGCTGTAATGGGAATAGGGACCAAACCCGTGGCGGCGAGGGCAACCACGCCAGTGAAAATTCCAAGTGCTTTCCAACTGTCAGACAGTACCTGTACTTCACGGGTTGACCATTCCATTAACA
>JAGLJX010000273.1 GCA_023142175.1 Emcibacter sp. | reverse complement strand
CGTTCCCTCACTGAATTATTACAGGGACGCAGTTTTGAAGGCTTAAATGACGTACCACCCCCGACTTTCAATAGCCATGCGGTAACCGAACCGAGTAATTTTGTTGAGCATTTTATTGATTCAACTGGCGTCATATCATGGAAGTTCTTTAGTATGAGGCATGATTATGAGTTTTGCGAATGGGATTTTAGCGGCACGACAGAAGAAGAAAACACACGTCTGATGACTATCCTCGAAGGCCTAGGAAAAGAGGTTTATGTCGCGACTTACGAAAACTTTGGGGCGACGGCTTGCAGGATATTGGTGCCAGGTTATTCAGAAGTTTATCCGACAGAGGATTTGATTTGGGATAATACCAATAAAGCACTGATATTCAGGGAAGATATTTTAAACATCCATTCCTTAACGGACGAAGAGCTTGAAGATTTGCTGACACGTTTTGAAGAGGCGGAACTGGATCATTATACGGTAATATCAGACTTAATCGGCATAACATTTGATGAAAATACGGTCTGGGGCAGGTTGGATATTGGTGAACTGAAAATACTGATTTATTTAGTTTTGGAACAATATGAAGAAGCGAAAGAGATCATCGCCGACTTCTTAAACTTTAATGATAATACAGTGGAACGTGTTCTATTTTATCAGGCACTCAGCGCGGTGCTTGAAATTACAATTAATGATGAATTGGATATCAATGATTATGTGGCAAACCTCAACAGAATGTACGGCGCGCAAGTCATGGGAAATGTGTTGGGGTCTGTAACGGGGGAGGTTAGGTTTTCCGGCTTAACAAAAACGAGCATGAAGCTGGAGGGATTAGATAAACATCTGAAATTAATTGAAAGCTATAAAAAACTACATAAGGCGCGGCAATTACAACAATAAAGGAGAGAGGTGGCTAAGCGGTTAGTCGTGCGCACAGAGGCAGAAAAAATCACGACTATGTGGCAGGATATCTATTAATAAATTACTGGCAATATAGATATATTAGAATAACACAATATATATCGCCTCTACTTGAGGTCATTAAATTTAATAATTATAATCTAATTTTATCAATGGCAATAATAAGTTAAGCTCTCTATAACCCTATAACTGTATATTAATTACTGTTGCAAACTCACCTGCGTCAGTATAGTTTACGTAAAAGGTAAATGTTACCGACAGGATATTATGACACCAAATAAAATACCAATAGGCGAAGAAGTCTCCAATCTGCTTGAATTTGCTTTTGCAAATAAGTCCGGCGGACGTTCTGAGCTATTCAACACAATTGCGGATTTTCTAGAACGTCGTCATACTGAACTGGCCCCTAATGCATTGACCTTGATGTCAGATATTCTTGAAAAGCTGTTAAGCGATGTTGAGGTGTCCATCCGAAAAAAACTGGCTAACCGTCTTGCAAATAATGAAAATGCTCCCGTTGAATTAATTATCCTGCTGGCCAATGATCATATTGAAGTTGCGACATCCGTATTATCTATGAGCAGCTTATTATCCGATGATGAACTGATTAAAATCATCCGGCACAAAACTGTACAGCATCAACTTGGTATTGCCACCAGAGAACGGCTTTCTTCGAGCATTTGCCACGAATTAATTTCCATTGGCAATACAAAAACACTGATAACATTGTTAAACAACCATAATGCCGATATTAATAACTCGTCGTTTTCGGTTTTATTGGAAAAGTCAAAAAACAACACTCCCATTCAGCCACCCCTCATCGAGCGTCCTGACCTGCCAAAAGAAATGGCCGCAAAGATGTATCAATGGGTATCGGACAATTTAAAACAATCTATTCTGACAAACTTAAACATCAGTGAAGCTGAAATTAACACCCTTCTCAAGACAACCATTGAAGAAGTGAATGAGGAGGAAGTTAGCCATATAACGCAAGAGAAATCAGAAATTCTTCTGGTTAATAAATTATATAAAGCCGACAGGTTAACGCCGTCTTTCCTGATGAAATGTTTAAATCAGGGGCAGATATCTCTTTTTGAGATTGCCTTTTCAAAAATAGTTCGCGTACCACGAAAGATAATGCGATCATTCCTTTATGACAGAGGGGTTGAAGCTTTGGCCGTTTCCTGTTGTGCCGTAGAGATTGACAGGAGTGTTTTCCTGACAATTTATCAACTGACCCGCGAAGCTCAAAATGAGAATAGCACTCTTTCTGACGATGAAATCGCACAGGCTTTTGGCTATTTTAAACGGTTCGACAAAAAGAAAGCCATGATGACCATTCAAAAATGGGTTGCAGAAGCCACTGG
>JAGLJX010000272.1 GCA_023142175.1 Emcibacter sp. | reverse complement strand
CAAAAAATACTAAAAAAATTGCCCTCGTTGCCTCTGAAACAGAAGCAGCTCAGGAAGCCGCCGCTGCCCTGAAAGAGCATTATGATTTTTCGCCAGTTGATGAAGCCGATATCATCGTGGCTCTGGGTGGTGATGGTTTCATTCTTCACCTCATTCATGACATCATGCCCCATAAGGCCTCCATTTTTGGCATGAATAGAGGAACCGTTGGATTTCTACTCAATGAGTTCCGAGAGAATGACCTGTTTGCACGCATAGCAGCGTCCACACCCATTACCCTCCACCCCCTGCGCATGACGGCAGAAACCGAGGATGGCGAGAAAATACAGGCTTTGGCCATTAACGAAGTCTCCCTGCTCCGGCAAACACGCCAAACGGCTAAAATCAGAGTGCTGGTAGACGAAAAACTCAGAATGGATGAACTGGTCTGTGATGGTATTTTATTATCTACTCCCGCCGGCAGCACAGCTTATAATCTGTCTGCCCATGGACCGATCATTCCCATGAGTGCGGAAATCATGGCCATGACACCGATCAGTGCCTTTCGCCCAAGGCGCTGGAAAGGCGCATTGTTGCCGCAAAGTTCAAAAGTAACCTTTGAAATAATTGACCCTGCCAAACGGCCAGTAAGCGCCGTAGCTGATATCAAAGAAGTCCGTCACATCACAAAGGTGAGTATTGAGCAGGACAGATCAATAAAAATAAATCTCCTGTTTGACAGCCATCATACCCTTGAAGAAAGAATCCTTAACGAACAATTTGTCGATTAGGAAGATGGCGTTTTATAACAACATAATAATTTTAACCGGCGCGGGAATTTCTGCGGAATCCGGCCTTGATACCTTCCGGGATAAGGGCGGTATCTGGGAAAAATACGACCTGATGGATCTGGCGACACCGGAAGCTTTTGCCCGCAACCCCGATCTGGTGCATGAGTTCTATAATGTGCGAAGGGCGGGGGTAAAAAAAGTTGAACCCAATGCCGCCCATTATGCTCTGGCGCGGCTTGAAGATAAATTTTCCGGCAATGTCACCATCATAACCCAAAATGTCGACCCCCTGCATGAGCGGGCAGGAAGCCGTGCCCTGTTACATATGCATGGGGAGATCAACAAGGCCCGTTGTGTGAACTGTGGGGCTATCTGTGACTGGACAGATGACCTTTCAACGTCAAGTGTCTGTCCCTCCTGCGGCAATACTGGAAAATTACGTCCACATATAGTATGGTTTGGGGAAATTCCGTTTCATATTGATGAAATAAATATTCGCCTTTCGAAATGTGACCTTTTCATTTCCATCGGCACATCGGGCAGCGTTTATCCGGCTGCGGGTTTTGTACAGGCCGCAGGAATATCTGGTGCAGAAACGGTAGAACTCAATCTGGAACCCTCGGAGGGTAAAAATTTATTCTCTGCTGTACGGTACGGCAAGGCAACAGAAATCGTCCCCGAATATATCGAGGATCTGATCAGGCAAAATTAATGACATGGTAAAACTATCTGACAATGAAATTGAAAATGCTCTTGATATTCTTACCGACTGGTCAAGATGTGAAAATAGAAACGCCATAAATCGTAGCTTGAAGTTCAAAAATTTTAACGAGGCTTTCTCCTTCATGGCTGCGGTTGCCCTGAAGGCAGAACAAATGGATCATCACCCGGAATGGTTTAACGTCTACAACAAGGTAGACATCATCCTGACTACTCATAGTGACGGTGGCGTGACAGCCAAAGACATAAATTTAGCCCGTTTTATAGACAGTCTTCTTTAAAGAATAATATTTAGCCTAGATCAATTATTTGTTTCCTTTTATATATATAGTTAAGTCATGCAATATCTTGTTTCAGAAAGTTTCTGGGCAAGAGCAGCTCTAACCCGAAAGAAAGTGAAAAATGGTATGTCTGAAGAATTAAAAACTTTTAATAATGTCCTTATCGTTATTGATCCGGCTCAGAAAGAGCAATATGCCCTGAAACGAGCACTCAAGATGAATGAAATTCTGGATGGTGGCGTTAAAGTCCATTTATTCATTTCATTCGAAATGGATGAATTACGCAAAAATCAGGACACATTTGATTTTTATTGTGACAGCGAATGGTTTGCAGATCTGATCAAGCCTCTGGTCAAAGGAAACGTAGAATATACCGCAGAAGTCTACTGGACTGCCGACTGGCACCATTCCATTCTCAGATCAGCTGAGCGCAATAATGTTGATTTTATTATTTTGTCCGATTATGCGACTGAAGATAGCCGCGTTGAACTTTCAGCTGCAAAATGGTCTCTGCTTCGGGCATCAAACTGCCCGGTAATGATCGTGCATCCTGCAACACAGATACAGCGGAAGACTATTCTGGCTGCGGTCAATATGCAGACAGACAACACACGTTATGTTGATTTAAACCAAAAAATTCTTGACCTGACCCACATTATGTCAACGGCTTACGGGGCGGAGAAACATATTGTCAACGCCTATGAGGATTCTATGGAATTCCCAGACCGGGCCAAACTGCTGCGTGATACTGAAACAAAGCAACATAATACCCATGTTCATCTGGGTGATCCTGTCGAGGTTATTTCCGAAGTTGCCGAAGAAATTGATGCCGATGTGGTGATTATCGGGACATTATCCCGTCGGGGTATCATGGCGGCCATGCGCGGTAACAAGTGTGAAGAAATTATCCGCAGAATTAAACGGGATGTCATTATCCTGAACTAAAATATAATCAACCTGTTAAAAAGGAGCCTCACTGAAGGCTCCTTTTTTTGCTTTACCGCGGCGCCATTCGAATGGCACCATCGAGGCGGATAATTTCACCGTTCAGCATGGCATTTTCACAAATATGCTGAACCAGATGGGCGTATTCATCGGGCTTGCCCAGACGGCTTGGGAAAGGCACGCTGGCCCCCAGGCTCTCCTGCACTTCCTCTGGCAGCCCTTCCATCATGGGGGTGAGGAACAGACCCGGTGCTATGGTGCAAACCCGAATACCCAGCCCAGCTAAATCGCGGGCAATGGGGACGGTCATGCCGACTACGCCGCCTTTGGAGGCTGAATAGGCGACCTGCCCTACCTGCCCCTCAATGGCGGCGACAGAGGCCGTATTGACCACCACACCGCGTTCTTTGGTATCCAGTGGCTCAAGGGTTGCTATGCGGGCCGTAGCTAATCTAATGACATTGAAGGAGCCGATCAGGTTAACTTCGATAACTTTCTTGAACCGATCAAGGTCGTGGGGGACATTATCCCGGCCCACGGTTTTTTCCCCAATGGCGATCCCCGCGCAGTTTACGATTATTCTGGCATCACCATGACGAGTAGCACTCGCCGCCAGTGCATCGCTCACACTTTCCGCGGAACTCACATTAACATTCTCAAAATGTCCGCCAATATCGGCGGCGACTTTTGTGCCCCGTTCAGCATTCATGTCAAAAATTGTAACCTTTGCACCAGCCTTGGCCAATCGCCGCGCGGTTGCTTCGCCTAGTCCCGATGCACCGCCAGTGACAATTGCTGATAATCCCTGAATTTCCATGTTATATCTCACTATGCTTATGGTAAAATGTTACTCTATGGTAACATATGCAGTGTGTCGAGATTAAACTTCTTTGGAATGTTGTTTTTTTCGGGCTTCCCGCAGGGCGATGAACAAAGTGGTTGCACAAATTATTCCGGCCCCAAGGATCGTCCATTTGTCTGGTATCTCACCAAAGACAATAAATGCGGAAAGGGCAATAAAAATAAGCCTGACATATTCGAAGGGTGTCACAGCAGTGACCTCGCCGTAACGGTAGGCCTGCACCATTAATACCTGACTGCCGTATGCCGTTAAACCCAATCCGGCGATCAGGATAATCTGGTACAGGTTTGGCATCTGCCAGTAATATATGGTTGGGCCAATACAGATCAGAATGATGAGCAGGTTACCATAAAAAAGCATTGTATTGGTTGAATGGTCTTTGACCATTTTTTTGGTCAGAACCGCAACGATTGCCATACTTAATGCGGCACTTAATACTGCCAATTGTGCGGGGGCAATGCCCCCTTCCGGCCTCAGGACGATCAATATCCCCACAAAACCGCATAGAGTTGCTATGGTTCGGGGCAGACGTATTCTCTCCCCCAGAAAAAAGGCCGCCAGCAAGACCAGAAACAGTGGTTTGGTAAATTGTATGGCGGTGACCTGAACGAGGGGTAAATTGATAATGGCATAAAAATTACCCAGCACAAGAACAGCCAATACAAGTGACCTGAAACCAAGCATAACCGGACGGGGCGAGATAAATAGTTTTTGCCCCTGCCGCGCCTCAAGAATCAGAATATAAAAAAGGGAAAAACTGCACCGGATAAGAACAACCTCAAAACTACCCAACTCCTTGCCGATGGTGCGGATCAACAAAGCCGAGATGGTCATTGTCGCACCGGCAAGCAGGACAAAACCAATACCAAA
>JAGLJX010000271.1 GCA_023142175.1 Emcibacter sp. | reverse complement strand
GCGGCGGAACTGGAACCGGCGCGGCACCGATCATTGCCCAGACAGCACGGGAGGAAGGTATTCTTACCGTGGGTGTTGTCACCAAACCGTTTCAGTTTGAAGGCAACCGCCGGATGGCTCTGGCAGAGCAGGGGATCAAGGAACTGGCGGAATATGTCGATACTTTGATCATCATTCCAAATCAGAATTTATTCCGTATTGCCAATGAGCGGACCACATTTGCGGATGCTTTTGCCATGGCAGATGAGGTGTTGCATTCCGGTGTGCGGGGCATCACGGACCTTATGGTATTGCCAGGGTTGGTTAATCTGGATTTTGCCGATGTGCGCACAGTGATGTGTGAAATGGGCAAGGCAATGATGGGAACTGGTGAGGCCGAAGGGGATAATCGCGCTTTGGAAGCCGCAGAAGCCGCTATCTCCAATCCGCTACTGGATGAAGTTTCCATGAAGGGCGCGAACGGCGTTCTGATCAATATTACGGGCGGTATGGACCTGACATTATTTGAGGTTGATGAAGCCGCCAACAGAATTCGCAGTGAGGTAAATCCTGATGCGAATATTCTGGTTGGCTCGGCTCTTAATCCAGAACTCGATGGCAAAATGCGGGTTTCTGTGGTCGCCACTGGCATTGAATCCGATGGCATGACCCGCCGTGAAGAACCAAAAAAAACATATAGCTTTGATACAAAACCCCAGATTGAAACCAAAGCCGAAACCAATAAAAACCCAGATGCGCAGTGGGATGAACCCGCCGCTACACAGGATGCGCGTGAAGAGTTAGTGGCAGAGGAAGAGCCGCTGGATTTGAATGTGGAGGCAGAGGATGATGTTCAGTTAGCTAAAGATGACATTCAAAAGGAAACAGATAAACTGCTGGCAAAATTGGCGGAAGGTATTGTTCAGAAGTCTGAACTTATCGCAGAGAAATCTGATGAACTGAGCGCAAACCGCAAGGAAGAACCGTTTATTTTTGCAGAACCAACCATGCCAGAGAAACGTATGGAGCCAATTATCCAGAAGGCTGACCCTTTCGCAGAAGCCGATATGGCTAATGCCTCAGCTGAAAAAGAGCCTCGCAAGCATGGGCTACTAGGTATTTTTGGCGCTCGGCGTAAGGCGGCACCAAAGAAGCAGGTTGATCTGCGTCAGGCGGATATGCTGAACCCGGAATTGAATGAGGCCCGACAGGAGCCAGAAATTGAAACTCCTGAATTTAAGGAAGAGGCAGCCCATAGCGAGGTGAGCAGAACATTAGTTGCGGATGAGCCGATCACAGCCGAAAAAGTCACTGCTGCAGAGGATGATCATCTCGAAATCCCAGCCTTCTTGAGACGGCAGGCTAATTAAATAAATAATTTTATGCTTTATTAACTCATATGTACTAGTATGAATGCAGTATTGAGTAAATTATAAAAATAAAGATAAAATAGTTGAGCATCAAAAAATCGTAGCAGGCAGCGGGAAAGTATCAGACGGCACATTCCCCGAAACTGTAATAAGGCAGGTTTACCTGCCTTTTTTTCTTTTATTTTCCCCTAAAATTTATGGAACTAGGTCATGTTTGACGAAGGCATAAAGACTTCTCTTTGGATTTCTGCGGAAATAAAAAAATGTGACGGACTTTTCCTGCCCATGACAATTCTGCATCGGGGTGATGAGGGCAGGGGCCTTGTTCTGATCAAGCAGTATATCGCCGGACAGGGATGTATTCTCCATACCAGAAAGCGGGATATGAATGGTCAACTGGGTTGGTATAATCCACTGGGGCAAGATGCGGTCGATGAGGCTAAGGCCGATGAATATATCGTCCGGCAACGCCAATATGACGAAGATCTCTGGGTGGTGGAAATCGATGACCCAAAGGCGCAATATTCACCCGTCATCTGATTTTTCTTCATGGTAGCTGTATTTATTACTTTTTTTTGCAGTTTTTCTTGAGCTAACCCTTGACTATTTCCCTTTGAAGTTTATCTGTTGCAGTAGTTGTTAGCACTCTCACTTGCTGAGTGCTAAACGGGAAACACTTAAACATTAAAATAGAAGAGGTCTTTGAAATGGGTTTTCGTCCTTTACACGATCGTGTACTTGTACGCCGTATTGATGCAGAACAAAAAACTGCTGGTGGCATTATTATTCCTGACAGTGCGCAGGAAAAACCAAGCCAAGGTGAGATTATTGCCGTAGGAACTGGTGCTAAAGCCGAAGATGGCACCGTGACGGCGCTGGATGTGAAAGCAGGCGATATCATCTTGTTTGGTAAATGGTCCGGTACAGAAATCAAGATTGACGATGAAGATCTGTTGATCATGAAAGAATCCGACATCATGGGTATCATTGAATAACCCTTACCCCGAAATAAATTTTATAAAGGAAATATATAATGGCTGCAAAAGACGTAAAGTTTGGCTCTGATGCCCGCGCCCGTATTATGAATGGCGTTGATATTCTTGCCAATGCGGTAAAAGTAACACTTGGGCCCAAGGGTCGTAACGTCCTTCTGGACAAATCATTCGGCGCCCCGCGCATCACCAAAGACGGTGTTTCCGTTGCCAAAGAAATCGAACTTTCTGACAAGTTTGAAAATATGGGCGCACAGATGGTTCGCGAGGTTGCCTCCCGTACCAATGATGTTGCCGGTGACGGTACAACAACAGCAACTGTTCTGGCACAGGCCATCGTACGCGAAGGCTTCAAAGCCGTTGCTGCTGGCATGAACCCAATGGACCTGCGTCGTGGTGTTGATCTTGCGGTATCTAAGGTTGTCGCAGATCTTCATAGCCGTACGAAATCCATTTCTTCCAGTGAAGAAGTGGCTCAGGTAGGCTCTATTTCTGCTAATGGTGAAGCTGAAATTGGTCAGATGATCGCAGATGCTATGGATAAAGTTGGCAAAGAAGGCGTGATCACTGTTGAAGAAGCCAAAGGTCTGGATTCAGAACTTGACGTTGTTGAAGGAATGCAGTTTGATCGCGGTTATCTGTCTCCTTATTTTGTGACCAATGCAGAGAAAATGTCCGTTGAACTGGAAAACCCATATATTCTTCTTCATGAATCAAAATTGACAAGCCTGCAGCCAATGCTTCCATTGCTTGAAGCTGCGGCACAGTCAAGCCGTCCTCTGCTGATCATTGCTGAAGATGTTGAAGGCGAAGCACTGGCAACTCTGGTTGTTAATAAACTGCGCGGTGGACTGAAAATCGCAGCTGTTAAAGCACCTGGATTTGGCGATCGTCGTAAAGCAATGCTCGAAGATATTGCCATTCTTACTGGTGGACAGGTTGTTTCCGAAGATCTGGGTATCAAGCTGGAAACAGTAACACTGGATATGCTGGGAACTGCCAAACAGGTTTCCATCACCAAAGATGATACCACTATTGTTGATGGTGCCGGCGAGCGGAAAGCTATCGAAGCCCGTTGTGGTCAGATTCGTAATTCTGTTGAAAATACATCTTCCGATTATGACAAAGAAAAACTGCAGGAACGTCTGGCTAAACTGGCTGGCGGTGTTGCCGTGATCAAAGTCGGTGGCGTTACTGAAATCGAAGTGAAAGAACGTAAAGACCGCGTTGACGATGCTCTGCATTCAACACGTGCTGCCGTTGAAGAAGGCATTGTCCCCGGTGGTGGTGCAGCTCTTCTTTACTCTATCCGTACACTCGAAGGTGTTGAAGGCGTTAATAGTGATCAGACCGTAGGCGTGAATATTGTGCGTAAAGCATTGGAAGCACCCCTTCGTCAGATCGTTGAAAATGCTGGTGAAGATGGTGCGGTTGTAGCAGGCAAGCTTAAAGAAAGCACTGACTATAACTTTGGTTTTGATGCTCAGAAAGAAGAATATACTGATCTGATCGCGGCCGGTATCATTGATCCGACCAAAGTCGTTCGGACGGCGCTTCAGGATGCGGCATCCGTTGCTGGTCTTCTAATTACTACAGAAGCTATGGTTGCTGATGTTCCCGAAGACAAGTCTGCAATGCCTCCGATGCCTGACATGAGCGGCATGGGCGGCATGGGCGGTATGGGGGGCGGTATGGGCTTCTAAGCCATATCTCTCTACAGCTAAATTTTACAAGAAGGGCCGGAGATTTTTCTCCGGCTCTTTTTTTTGTTTTGATAGGGCATAATTCTGCTATAAAACTTTTGGAAGTTTATTAAAGAACGAGGCCAAACATTGTCCGAACAGGAAAAATTATTTGATATTCGCGATTGGGTCCCCTATCAGATGTGGCGTCTGTCTCAGGAAGCGGGCTATATCCTCGAAGATAATTATTCCCTGAAATATAATATCAAAGGAGAAAGCTGGCGCTTTATGGCCATGCTTGCCAGCTCGGCCCCTATTTCGGCAAAGAAACTGGGCGAAACGCTGGATATGGATCAGGTGCAGGTTACCCGCGCCCTTAATAAGCTGTTGGAGAATGGCTATGTCAGCCGCCGTACCGACCCCCGTGACCGGCGTAAAGTTATATTGAATCTGAGCAAAAACGGAGCTGAAGTCTATCAGTCGATAGTTGAAATGGCAAAGGAGCTGGAGGGTAAATTACTGGATCAAATACCCACAGAGGAACGAAAAATTTTCCGGGGAACCCTTAAAGAGCTGTTAGTGACAGTGGACCGGATGCGATCCTAGCCCCTATTGGAGTAGTAAATAATACTGTCTTATATTTCGTGTGGCAACATAGTCATGGAAATGGCCAATGATGTATAGAATATACGTGACAATCGATAGCAAGAAGATTAGTTTGTGATTAGTATTTTTTTAAACTAAGCAGTTTTTTTGTTTAATATTAGGGTAACTTTATGACTTGCGAGTGGGAATGGCTTGAAGACGGGGAACAAAAATTTTTATTCGTAAAATGTAATGAAACGCCAACACTTGAGGATTGGATCAAATGTTATACAGAGGCGCTTTCGGATTACAGTGGCGGCCCCCTGAAGACATTGACAGATATGCGCTTGAGTGAGAATACAATGGGTTACAATGAAGATATGGCTGAATTTTACAATAAGATATTAAGCATGGGCGTAGACAAAGGCGTTGCCAGTCTCATTGTTTCTGACAGGTTGTATCACTTCAAAGAGAAGGTTGTTAATGCCTTTGCCAAATTTAATAAGCAGCCGTTTATTGTGAAATCGTTTACTGATTTTCATGTAGCTAAAAGATGGCTTAGTAATTACAAATTTCCTTCAACATAGAACTGAAATTCGTAGTTTTTATATGCTCTTACTTTGCAGTTATTAATCCTTAAGCACAAAGGCGATTTGTTCAGCTATCCATTCAATTTGCTCGTTTTCGATGACCAGTGGTGGGGCAAGGCGGATCACATGCTCGTGGGTTTCCTTGCATAAGATACCCTTTTTCATTAAAGCTACGCAGTAGGAACGGGCCCCACCCAGTGACTTGTCCAGTTCAATGCCGACAAACAAGCCTTTGCCACGAACGGCAACAATTTTGTTGGTCTGAATAGTTTCAAGCAGGCGTATCAAATAATCCCCAAGAAGATGCGAGCGTTCAGCCAGCTTTTCATCCTCAATCACGTTTAACGCGGCAAGACCGATAGCTGCCCCCAAGGGGTTGCCGCCAAATGTACTGCCGTGAATTCCGGGGGTAAAAACATCCATGATTTCGTCTGAGGCGAGGATCGCCGATACCGGATAGACACCGCCGCTTAATGCCTTGCCAACAATCAGAATATCCGGCGTGGCATTTTCTTCATGCTGGAAACAAAACAGTTTTCCCGTGCGGCCCAGACCAGTCTGTATTTCATCCAGAACGAATAACACATTATTCTGTTTGCATATTCTATGGGCACTGGTAAGGAAGCCTTCATCAGGTATAATTATGCCGGCCTCTCCCTGTATAGGCTCCATGATCAGGGCGACTGTATTTGGCGTGATGGCCTGCTCTAGTGCGGTCGGATCATTATAATTAATAAGCTTGAAACCGGGGGTGAAGGGGCCAAAATTCTTTCTGTAATCGGGTTCCGAAGACATGCTGACCGTAGCAATAGTGCGCCCGTGGAAATTGTCCCGCACTACAATAATTTCTGCTTTGTCATTTTCGACGCCTTTAACTTCATAGCCCCATTTGCGGGCGGCCTTGATGGCTGTTTCAACCGCTTCGGCCCCTGTATTCATGGGTAGAGCTTTGTCCATCTTTGCCATTTGGCACAATTTTTCAAGAAAAGCACCCATCTGATCATTGTGAAATGCACGGGATGTCAGGGTAATCTTCCGGGCTTGGCTCATCATGGCTTCAATGATTTTCGGGTGGCAGTGTCCCTGATTTACCGCTGAATAGGCACTTAGGCAGTCGAGATATTTATTACCGTCCGTATCCCATACCCAAATGCCCTCGCCCTTTTCCAAAACCAGTGGCAGGGGGGTGTAATTGTGAGCACTGCGGCGATCTGTTTGATCAATAATTTCTTGTTGGCTGGTCATATTGTTATTTTCTACGGTTATGGCTATGGGTTGGGAATATCTGCCGCCCAAACAGGCTTGCCGTCAGTTCAATGGCGAGCTTTGCTGTACTATTCTGAGAATCCAGAGCAGGATTGATTTCCATGAGGTC
>JAGLJX010000270.1 GCA_023142175.1 Emcibacter sp. | reverse complement strand
GATTATGATTCCGCTGCTCTAACCAGCTGAGCTACCCCGCCACAAAAGCAAGATGACACCAAGAGGAAAATAAATCATCAGCTCTACCAAAAGAGTGGTGACCCCTACGGGAATCGAACCCGTGTTTCAGCCGTGAAAGGGCCGCGTCCTAACCGCTAGACGAAGGGGCCATCTTGGTCGGTGAGGTGTTTTTAGTTGTTCCAACTCCATCGGTCAACAGGTTTCTTCGGAAAAATCGTTTTTTTCTATTTCCCCTAAACGGCTGCCGCATCGTCAATGAAAATTTCCGCAGAAACATTACCGTTCCAGCTATTCTTGCGGATCGTGCCCGCCACATGGATCTGCTTGCCACGGGACGCCAGAATCAATTGACCAAGCGGCTGATCCGCCGAACGGAACGCCATTGCCTTGATACGGCTGCCATCCGCGCCCTGCAATGTACATTTCACATGGTCTTTGCCCACCACATCGGCATATTGCACCCTCACATTGCCCAGCGCAAAACGGGGCTGTGAATTTCCCTGCCCGTAAGGGCCAAGGCTGTTGAGCTGATCCACCAGAGACACCGTAACGCCAGAGGCCGTTAACACCCCGTCCAGCTTTAAAGACAGACCCTTTAAAGCATCGCCCACGGCCTTAGCCATTCTGTCGGTGAGAAAAGCATGAAAATCGTCTATTTTTGATTCTGTTACCGTAAGGCCCGCTGCCATGGCATGACCGCCGCCGGCCGACAAAATACCCGTCTGGCGGGCCGCTGTGATAACCGCCCCCAGATCAACACCGTAAATTGAACGGCCGGATCCTTTACCCACGCCATTATCGTCAATGCCGATAACGATGGTGGGCCGCTGATAAAATTCTTTCAACCGTCCGGCAACAATGCCGATCACGCCGGTATGCCAGCCTTTGGATGAGGCGATGATCACGGGCGGGACTTCTCCGCCGGGGCCGATGTTTGCCGCCACCTGTGCCGTGGCCTGTTCCAGAACCATATGTTCAATGGCCTGACGTTCCGCATTATAAGTATGTAGTTCCTGCGCAAGCTCTGCGGCTTCATGGGCATCATCGGTGCTGAGGATCAGGGCGCCAACCTCGGCTCTCCCCACCCTGCCCCCGGCATTCACTCTGGGGCCAATAAGGAAGCCCGCGTGATAGGTTCCCGGCTCTTCGGTAATGCCCGCCACATCACCGAGCGCACGGATACCCGCATTACCGCGCCCCGCCATCACTTTCAGTCCCTGCGCTACCAAAGCCCTGTTAACCCCTACTAGCGGTACCACATCGCAAATCGTGCCAAGGGCCACCAGATCAAGCAGGTCCATTAACTTTGGCTCTGTGATCTCCTGATTTGAATACCAGTTCTCCTGCCGAAGCAGGCGATTTATACCGACCACAAAGATAAACGTCACCCCCACCGCCGCAAGCTGTCCGAAGTAACCTTCTTCATCAATACGGTTAGGGTTAACAACCGCCACGGCATCTGGCAAGGCGGGTTCCGCCTGATGATGGTCAATGACGATCACATCAAGCCCGGCCTCCTTCGCGGCCCGCAGTGGCTCAAAAGATACGATGCCGCAATCCACGGTAATAAGCAGATCAACGCCCTGTGCTTTCAGGCCAAGAAGCGCCTCGGCACTGGGGCCGTAGCCTTCCTTGATCCGGTCTGGGATATAGATGATCAGCTCTTGGTTCAGAGCCGAAAAGAACCGCTTTAGGGTCGCAGATGAGGTAGCCCCGTCCACGTCATAATCGCCAAAAACGGCAATCTTCTGATGGTTTTTTATGGCTTCGACCACCCGCGCACAGGCCTTGTCCATATCCTTAAAGTGGGACGGATCAGGCAATTCTGCCCG
>JAGLJX010000027.1 GCA_023142175.1 Emcibacter sp. | reverse complement strand
GAAGGCTGGCGGGCCTTGGCGCTCAATGGGGCGGAATATATTGTTAACCCATCGGCGACCGTTGCCGGACTTTCCGAATATTTATGGAAGCTGGAACAGCCCGCATCTGCGGCGGCCAATGGTTGCTGGATCGGTGCCATAAACCGTGTTGGAACGGAAGAGCCGTGGAACATTGGTGAATTTTACGGGCAGACTTATTTCGTCAACCCGCGTGGCCAGATTGAAAAAGAAGCCAGCCGTGACAAAGACGAGCTTATCATCCATGATATGGATATGAATATGGTACAGGAAGTGCGTAATAAATGGCAATTTTTCCGTGATCGCAGACCGGAAACATATGGCCCATTAACACGCGGAGAATAATTAAAAAAAACGAGGGAACAATGAGTAATTACGATACTGATCTCTGGAATGTCGACCTAGAACCGACCACGGAAGCCACAAGAACATGGGACTGGAAGGCCTATGCCGCCCTGTGGGTTGCCATGGTGGTTTGTGTGCCGACATATATGCTCGCAGCGGGCCTGATCGCAGAGGGTATGTCATGGGATCAGGCGGTTATCACGGTAATGCTGGGCAATGTGATTGTTCTCGCCCCCATGATCCTCATCGGTCATGCGGGAGCTAAATACGGCGTTCCTTTTCCCGTCCTTTTGCGCTCGGCTTTTGGCACCAAGGGAGCGCGGATTCCGGCTATGGCCCGTGGTCTGGTGGCTTGCGGCTGGTTTGGTATTCAGACATGGGTTGGTGGTTCGGCGATTTATGTTATCCTCAACAGCCTTTCGGACAATGCTTTTCAGGGGTCACCGCTGCCGTTTCTTGGCATTGATATCGCTCAATTTTTCAGTTTCCTCGGTTTCTGGTCAATACATTTGTTTTTCATTAAGAATGGCACGGAATCGATCCGCTGGCTTGAAACCATTGCCGCGCCTTTTCTGATCCTCATGGGGCTGGCGCTTCTGGCATGGGCCTATATTCAGGCGGGTGGTTTTGGGGCCATGCTGTCAACACCGTCACAATTTGACGCGGGCGGGCCAAAGGAAGGCCAGTTTTTTGGCGCTTTCGTTGCGGGTCTGACTGCGATGGTTGGCTTTTGGGCCACGATGGCGCTTAATATTCCCGACTTCACCCGCTTTGCTAAAAGCCAGAAGGATCAGATCATTGGACAGATGATCGGCTTGCCCCTGCCTATGGCATTATTTGCCTTTATCGGCGTTGCGGTGACATCGGCTACGGTCGTCATTTTCGGCGAAGCCATCTGGGACCCTGTGGAGCTGGCGGGTCGTATGGGGGGCTTTGGTGTCGTTGTGGCACTGGCGGCGTTAATTGTTGCCACCCTGACCACTAACCTCGCGGCTAATGTCGTGGCACCGTCTTACGGTTTCTCAAATCTTAATCCCCAGAAAATAAGCTTTAAAATGGGTGGTTATATAACCGCCGGTATCGGCATCGCTATTTTTCCGTGGAAACTGCTGGAAAGCTCCGGCGGTTATCTGTTTGTGTGGCTTCTGGGCTACTCGGCCCTGCTTGGCCCCATCGCAGGGATTTTGATTGCGGATTACTTTCTGTTACGCAAATGTGATCTGAAGGTGGATGACCTGTTCCGTCACAGCGGCAAATATGGCGCATCCAATGGCTGGAACAAGGCGGGGCTTTGGGCGTTAGTCCTTGGTATTCTGCCCAACCTGCCGGGGTTCCTCCATGCGGCGGGCTTTGTGGAAACGGTTCCTGAAATCTTTGATGTAGTGTATAATTACGCGTGGTTTGTGGGAGTCTTTGTCGCGGGCGGGCTTTATCTCGTTTTCGCGAAAAAATAACTAAAGGAGAAAGACGATGGCTATTTTCATTCGTGGTGGCACCGTTGTCAATGCGGACGGTAGCGAACGTGCGGACGTTTATATAGAAGATGGTTTAATTGTAGCCGTGGGACTGGGGCTTGAGGTTCCAGCTGATGCGGAAGTGATTGATGCGGGTGGTCAGTATGTCATGCCCGGTGGTATTGACCCTCATACCCATATGCAGCTTCCTTTTATGGGAACGGTTGCGTCCGAGGATTTCTTTACCGGCACCGCGGCAGGCCTTGCAGGCGGGACGACAATGATCATTGATTTTGTTATTCCGGGTCCGCAGGAATCGCTTATGGACGCTTATCAGACGTGGCGCGGCTGGGCGGAAAAATCCTGCGCCGATTATAGCTTCCATGTGGCGGTCACATGGTGGGATGAAAGCGTGCATGAGGATATGGGCCGCCTTGTCAGGGACGAAGGCGTCAATAGTTTCAAACATTTCATGGCCTATAAGGGTGCCATCATGGCAGATGATGAAGTGCTCTATAACAGCTTTACCCGTGCGCTCGAACTGGGTGCTATGGCAACAGTCCATGCGGAAAATGGCGAGATGGTTTATCAGCTTCAGCAAAAATTGCTGGCGCAGGGAATGACTGGCCCAGAAGCCCACCCCTTGTCGCGGCCACCAGCCGCAGAGGGCGAAGCCGCAAACCGCGCCATTCGTTTGGCCGAAGTGATCGGGGTTCCGCTGTATCTGGTGCATGTGTCAACAAAAGACGCTTTGGACGAAATCATCAGGGCGCGGGGCAATGGACAACGTGTGTTCGGAGAAGCCCTTGCGGGCCATCTTTTGATTGATGACAGTGTTTACCTTAATCCGGACTTTGAAACGGCGGCGGCTCATGTTATGTCGCCGCCATTCCGGTCCAAGGAACATCAGGCCGCTTTATGGAAAGGACTGCAATCAGGCAGTCTGCAAACTACGGCTACGGACCATTGCTGTTTCTGTGCCGATCAGAAGGCCGCAGGTCGCGATGATTTCACCCTGATCCCTAATGGAACTGCCGGGGTCGAAGATCGTCTTTCGATTTTATGGACACATGGGGTTGGTACGGGCAAGTTAACAATGGAAGAGTTCGTTGCGGTCACAAGCACCAATACGGCGAAGATTTTTAATATCTATCCCCGTAAGGGCGTGATACGCGAAGGAGCGGATGCGGATGTCGTGGTCTGGGATCCGGCAGCCGCTAAGACCATTTCGGCAAAAACCCACAGGCAAAATGTTGACTTCAATATATTTGAAGGCATGACTGTGACGGGTCTAGCCTCTCATACCATTAGTGGCGGCGTGTTGTGCTATAAGCAAGGCGAATTGATGGTTGAAAAGGGCAGTGGCTCATATGTGAAACGACCGGCCTTTCAGCCGATGTTTTCTGCGCTAGAGAAGATTGCCTCTGCGAATAAGCCCAAGGCTGTTAAGCGGTAATAATTTCAAATACGGATAAAAAAAAGGGCGGCTCCAAGGCCGCCCTTTTTCGTATTATGTATATTCACATTAGAAACGATAACGTAGACCAACCTGTATCCGGTAAACAGATGGCAGGCGGGCAATGTTTGGATTTTGCGCCGTTGCCACTGGTGTCGTCGGTGCACTCAGGTCAAACTGGTTAGACTCGTTAATGGTCATATTGGCCAGTGGAATGTTCGAAGGCTCAAATATGGTATCGAGACGACCCCAGCTATTGTTGATCAGGTTGCCCAGATTTTCAATATCAAGGATGAACTCAACCTTATGGCCGGGAACAACTTCAAATTCCTGTGAGAAGCGCATGTTAACTCGACTAACCCAACCTGTCCGGCAGGCATTCCGAGGAATGATGCTTCCACGGTGTTCTGAAAGACAGCTATCACCACTGATGGTTTCATCAAGGCTGGCTAGGAATGCAGGGTCACCGGTTACGATGGAATCAGTAAGTCCGGACGGAACATAGAATAGATTTGGTCCGGGATTATCTGTACTTGTCGCATCGGCAAGGAAGTTGCCACCGAATGGTAAGCCACTGGCAGCGTCAAAGACATAGCTGAAGTTACGACCAGAACGGCCTGTGTAAACAAAGCCTAATTTGGTTAAGTTTTCGCCCCAGATTTCTTTTTCCCAGTTAAGGGTCGCTGTAATCCGGTTTGGAACCTCAAAACTTGATGTGGAGAGGTCCGCATTATTCAGATCCCGTTGTGGATCAAATGCGAAAGTTTCAAAGGCGATAAATCGGTTATAGGAACGCACATCATTTACATCCTGATATGAATATCCTAATGAGGTTGAGATATAACCGAAATCAGTGTCGAAACTTTTGGCAATATCGAATGAGATAATAGTGCTGTTGCCCTGATTTGTGTTCTTGACAATATAGTCGGCACAGTTAAAGAAAGATGGGTTACAATCGAAGACCCCGCCTGTGAACAATACCGCGTCGGTATTGTCATAGATTGGACGACCATCGGGTGCTGTTCCTATTTGTCCAAGTCCTTCACGGCGGCCTTCAAAAATATCATAACCATTTTTCACATCGGTATAGATCACTTCAAGGCTGAGGTCCCAGTCATCACCCATGCCATATTCGGACAGGTCAAGGACATAATCAAACGCCAGATTATATTTCCAACTGGACAGCAATTCGAAATCAGGTGAGATGGCATCCACGTCCAAAGCCGGATGTGTCCCTAAAAATCCCTGAAAGACATCAGATACTGCATTGGAATCTGGCAGGTTATTTGCGACACCATCAATAAGCCCAGTGAAGAAACCAGCGGGAGTACCCGCATCAGGGCCATCGAAGAATTTGGCAAAGAAGCCAGCGAATGTCCGGGTAATACCATTAGCGCCGTAAGCGTTGGACAGCATGATCAGTGGCGTACCACCACCGAACAGACCAACACCACCACGAACCGTCAAGCGGTCATTAGCAGCCCAGTTAAAACCAAAGCGCGGCAGGAACATACCTTTGCCATCCAGGTTTTCAGTATTATCAAAGCCATTACGGTCTGTAAAAGATTGATTGAACGGGATTTCGTCGTTATTTTTCAGCCAGTCATAACGCACACCAAATTTGAACGTCAAATCGTCAGTAGCCAACCATTCGTCCTGAAGATATACAGAGTTAGTTGTCAGGGCAAAATTAACTTGGGCGTCTTCATCTACGCCACTGTTGGATCCGCCAAAGAGAACACTATCGGCGTTGCGGCTTTCAAGATTACCAAGACTGCTAAAGTTTAGCAGGCCACGTGAGAAAGGTAAGAATTCGTTAAATACGGTATTGCGCTCTTGCTCAAAGCCACCGGTTATAGTGTGGTCGCCAATGGAATAATCGGCTTTCAGACGGAAAACACGGGATTTATTATCCAGATTGTTAGCCTGACGGAACTGGTCACCACCTGCAAGGATTACACCGCCGGTCGGAAGGTTAACCTGGAAGGTTGGTGAGCTGGTATCAACACTGACCTGACGGTTTTTCACATCTTTGAAACCCAATTTCATTTCAGTTGAGAAATTGTCAGTCCAGTCAGAGAAAAGCTGGAAACTAAAGCTGTTTAAGCGCTCGTTGACATTGTAGCGGTTGGATTGAAGGGCGGCTAGCTCAGGAAAGTCATCAAAGATAACGTCGCCACTGGCACGTTGGTATGTGGCCGATGCCCGATGGCTGTCATTAATATTCCAATCCAGTTTGACCAGTATTTTTTCGTCTTTGTCGGTGTCTGTGGCGGCAAATGTGCCGGGATCAAATCCATACTCAGTATTTAAAATCCGAATGGCCTCGTTAACATCCGCCTGCGTCACGCCATTGATATCGTCGATATTCAGAGCATTAGCAGGGCGCGTGGTTTCAAATTTTTCATAATTAACAAAGAAAAACAGCTTGTCTTCAATGATGGGGCCGCCAAGGGTGGCGCCGAAGGTTTTTTCTTCAAATTCGCCAATTTGCAAGTCGCGTCCGCCACTTTTATCGCCTGTCAGGCTGTCATTGGTAAAGAAGCCAAACGCACTGCCGTGAAATTCATTGGTGCCGGATTTGGTAACAATATTGATGTTACCACCAAGGAAGTTACCATAAGTCACATCAAAGGGAGCGACATTCACATTGATCGCCTGAATGGCATCAATGGAAATTGGGGACCGTTGTGTTGCGGAAGCATTCTTGGACAGACCAAAATTATCATTCTGGGCCACACCATCAACGGTAACACTATTAAAGCGGAAGTTGGCACCGGCAATGGAGACAGCAGGGCCACGCGGTACGCTAGGGTCAACCATAATTTTTGAATCGGTTTCCAAAACGCTGATAAAATCGCGGTTGACTGAGGCAATACCTTCAATAGTATCCCGGTTGAAGTCACGACCAGCTCCGGTGCGCAAAGCGGTAAGCACGCGCTGGCTCGTTACAACGATTTCTTCGAGAGTGGTTTCACTCGCGTCGCCACGATTTGCCAGCAGGAGAACAGATCCGGCCTCGCCAAGTTTAAGCTGAATATCACCGACAGATTTCGGCGCATCTTTCATGACGCGACTTTCATCGGTCAGCTTAACAATATATGGGCCACCAACGGGAAGTCCTTTTGCCACCAGTACACCGGAATTATTGGTCACCCGGTCAAATGTACGGCCAGTGGGAACATGTGTGATTGTCACAGACATATCGGGCATATTGGCGCCCGCCGCATCAATAACACGTACACGCAGGATGGATGATGTGGTTTGTGCTTCGGCCTGAATGGCGAAAGTAGTAGCAGAGACAAGGGCAATTGCCACCGCTGTTGATGTGTGTAAAAAGGACTTTCTAAGCGCAGAGCTTATCATCAGGCCTTTCATGGTGGATTTTAGATTGGTCATTTTTCTTCCCTTTTGGATTTGCGAATTTTCTGCGTCACACAGTAAGTCACTTACTTAATTGTACTATCGGTTTAATACAGTACTTATTAGTATAGATTGCCCTCGAATAATAAAATTTTTTTACTTTCAAGTCAAATTTTTTTCTTGGCACAACCCCGCATACTTTAATTAAGTTATAGTACAACCGTCCTTGACAAATACTATAGGGCTGTTCAATGAATAGGTCTGGTTTGTGTAAGATGTTAATGGTTGGGCATCAATTCCAATGACAGAAATTATACAGGGGTATATTATATGAATTTGAATGTTAAAATAGAAAATTTAAGGAGGAATTTATGCGCGTTTTTTTAAGCCTATTAGCGATCTTAAATCTGGTATGGGTGCCGTCTGCTGTCGCCTATGAGAAGACAGGACATCGGGTTGTTGCAGAATTAGCAGAACGCCATTTGAGCGAAGCTGCAAGAAGCCGCATCAAGGAAATTCTGGGAAATATATCATTGGCGGCGGTGGCTAACTGGGCCGATGAGATGAAATCCAGCCCCGATGATTATTGGCGAAATGCCAATGTTTATCATTACCTTAATGTTCCCGCGGGGCAGACTTTCGAGGATACGGAAAGAAATCCGGCGGGTGATGTCTTAAGTGCTTACGAAGAATTTATGGCTACTCTTAAATCTTCAGAAGCAACACGTGCGGAAAAACAACATGCCTTAAAATTTCTTGTTCATATCGTGGGTGATATGCATCAGCCGATGCATTTTGGTCATGCCAGTGATCATGGTGGCAATCGGGTCAAGGTGATGTGGTTCGAAGAAGTAACAGACCTTCATTCTGTCTGGGATATTTTTCTGGTTGATAAGGAAAAACTATCCTTCACCGAATGGTCCAATTTCCTCGACAAAGCAACAGCGGAAGAAATCATCGTGTATCAGAAAACCAAACCTATTGACTGGATTCATGAGGGGCTTGTTTTACGGGATATAGTCTATGATGTGGGTGACCGGAATTTTTCATGGGGTTATGTCTATAAATACCGCCCGGTGATTCGCCAACAGCTCCTCAAAGGCGGTATGCGCTTGGCCGGGGTATTGAACGCGGCTTTTGCAAAATAATCATAGTATCATTACATAAAAAAAGGGTGGCAAATGCCACCCTTTTTCAATTGTATTTTGCTCTGTATTAGAATGAGTATTTCAAACCAAGACGCATTCTCCAAACGGATGCCAGTGTGTTCATCCGTGGATTTCCAACGCCATTAAACCGTGTGAATACATACCGGTTATCATCCGTGATACTCACCCGACCCACTCTTTCCAGACTTGGGAAACCAGTTTGTTCGAAACGGCCCCAACTGCTGTTTAGCAGGTTAGTCAGGTTGGTGATATCAAAGGAGAATAGCCCCTTGTGACCATCCATAAGGCCCGGAATTTCCTGCGTGAAGCGGAAGTCCAGTTTCGAGTACCAAGGGTTGCGCGGGCTATTACGTGGCGCAATACTGCCCGCATATTGATCAAGACCGGTTTCTTGCAGGAAGGCCAGGAAATCTGCTTCGGTAACGGCACTGGATGTGGCATCGCCACCAACAATACATCCTGTGTAACACATTGCTGAATCACCTTCTGTCGGTACGTAGACCAACTGACGGTCACGACGTTCAAACTCGGCACCACCGCCGAAAGGAATGTCGCGGCTGCTGCTGGCCTGATCGTAGGTGTAACTGAAAGGACGTCCGGAACGGGTTTCAAAGAAGAAACCAAAACGTGTTTCCAGATCAGTAACGAACTCTGTTACATAATTCAGGTTCAAAGTGAAACGATGCTTATTCTCGAAAACAGAAGTTCCCAGTTCGAAATTGCTACGATCAGAAATGCCGACCTTACCAAAGTTGGATGTTGCCGTTGAACTTGTGCCCGGATTAACTTCGCGTGCGCTTGTATTGGCATATGCCGCGTTGAAGCTTACGCCGTTATCATATTCTTTTTGAACGGCAACGGTGAATACTTCAGCACCACCCTCTGTCGTATTGATCAGACCCAGATCAAATGACCCACGGCTTTGACGATTGTAAATCGGACGACCATCAGGAGCCGTTCCAATCTGTGTCCCCGCTCTGAGTTCTTCCCAGTTTGTGGCATTTTTAACAGAAGTAATAAGTGCTTCAACTGTTACCAGATAGCCATCACCCAAGGTTTCCCCAAGATCAAAGTCATGTTCTACAGCAAGATTGAATTTCCAACTGGACGGAAGCTTGAAATCAGGGTTCAGATAGTTCACAGAACCATTACCCTGAACCAAAGTGTCCTGAACTTCCTGTGGAATGTCAAAACCGCTTACATTTTCAAGATAAATGGCAGGGTCAAGACCGCTTAGGTCTGCTCTAACGATTGTTTGTCCATCATTAGTATAGTTATTTGATATCCAAACATTTGGGCTGCCGCCACTAAACAGGCCGGCACCACCACGGATTATTGTACGCTCATCCATGGCATAGTTAAAGCCGAAACGCGGCAGGAAGATATTTTTACCATCCAAAGTAGCGTCATTGCCGAAACCATAATTGTCAAAGAAATTCTGGTTAAAGGAAGGTGTGTCGCTGGTATCAAAACGCTCATAACGCAAACCGAACTGCATGCTAAACTGATCATTCACAGTCCAGACATCCTGAATATATAATGTTGTTTGCTTGGTGGAGAATTCTGCACCGCCATCATCTTCAACATTGGTGAAAGCGTTGGTGTAGGAGAAATCATCAGCTATTTGTGCTTCAAAGTTATCCAGTCCGTCAAATTCGTAAACCCCTTCACTTCCCGGAATAAACAGGTTAAAGACATCAAATGCATCATATTCTAAACCAGCTGAAATTTCATGGTCACCAGCAAGGTAAGTGGCTTTGAACTTTGCGCCCCACGCATTGTTTTTCAGGAAGTTGGCATGGCGGTATTGATCAGGGCCAAGAAAAATACTGTCGCCGGTATCAAGTCCAATTTCCACTTGAGCAAAATCCCCACCAAATAATGGGTTCTGTTCTGTTATTTGATCTTTTTTGCTGATTTTCAACTCTGTTGAGAAATTGTCGCTCCAGTCAGAGAAGACCTGTAGGGAATATGTCTCAATTTCTTCAATCTTATCATACCATGCAGACGGCAAAGAAATATCGCCGTAACTTGCGCTGGTATTACGGATGAAAATTTTGTTGCCTTTGGTATTTTGGTAAGTGAAAGATGCGCGGTGATCTTCGTTGATATTCCAGTCAAGTTTGGCAAAAATCTTACGGTCTTTTTCTTTCAGACTGTCAAATTCACCAAAACGGCCCGCATCAAACCCATATACATTCTGCGCAATATCTGCGGCACGATCAAGGTCAGCTTGTGTCACGCCATCTACTGTATTACCAAAGCTGCTGTCAGAAGGGCCAGTTGTAATTGGCGTAGAGGAACTGAATTGTTCATAACCGGCCATAAAAAATAATTTATCTTTAATGATTGGGCCACCAAGGGTCGCACCCCATGTTTTTTCGCTGAACTCAGAAATAAGATCTTCAGACGTAACGCCATCGCTGTCCGTTGTTTTGCTTCCGGTTAGCCCATCATTACGAAGATAGCCATATGCAGTACCATGAAATTCATTGGTCCCTGATTTGGTCACAACGTTAAAGTTTGCGCCCTGAAAACCGTTATACTGCACATCGAAAGGCGCAATGTTAATGGCAATCTGCTCAACGACGTCCATGGAAATAGTATTACGCTGTCCCGGCTGGCCATTGGCGTTCAGGCCAAAGTCATCATTTTGCGCCACACCATCAATTGTAATGCTGTTAAATCTGTTATTTGTACCCGCAACACTGATACCAACAAGATTATCGGTTGGGTCAAGATTAACCATTGGGTTGATTTTGACATAATCGGCAAAGTCACGACCCGTTGCAGGAATGCCGTCCATTGTTCTTTGGTCAATTGCAGATCCAGCACCCATCTGGATGCCACCACTTAAGGCACTGCCTGTTACAATAATTTCTTCCAGCGCAGCCGTATCAGTAGATACATTCACCGGAATTGTGGAAACACCACCCAGTGTAAGATAGACGTCTTCAACGGTACTGTTACCTTTGTCAGATGTTACTGCGATTGTGTAGGGACCACCAACACGTAGACCAGATGCGTTGTAACCACCGTTATTATTTGTGGTGAGGGTCTTGCGGCTACCTGAAGGCGTATGTGTAATCACAACCGTGGCATTAGCTACTGGCGCACCGGCGGATATTACCGTGCCCTTGACAGTGGATGTGGTAACCTGTGCTTCTGCCTGCATGGCAAAAGTGGTGACGGAGGCAAGGGCAATTGCCAGTGCCGTTGACGTATTCAAAAGACTTGACCTGAGCGCAGAACTCAGCATAAGGCCTTTCATATTGGATTTTAAGCTAGTCATTTTTCTCTCCCTCTTGGATTGATTGAATTCAGTATTAATTTTTTTATCTATGCGATTTCTTGGGGAACATACTTTTTGTTTTTTTTAACACTACTAAAGCAGAAGTTTATTTAATTTGATCATAAAGTCAAATTTATATATCCAATATCGCTAGTAGATAAACACTTTTTAGTGATCAGTAAGAATTGATACTGTTAAATGACAGTTCGTATCCTTGTGAACAAACGGTTGTATATAGCCAGTATGTAAAGCTTTTATGACAGCTCGTGGGGAAAAGTAATCTGGGACGTAATTGGTTGGTTATATTTAGTCAACCATCAGTTTTTGGATGAGTTTTGGAGGCTTTTGTGGCTTATCGGACAGGCTGTAGCTTTTTTGTATATCAGAGCTGATTCGCTCTGCTGTATCCTCCGTACGGGCATGAACCATGGCTATTGGTTTTTCACCATCCACATAGTCGCCTATTCGGGCAACATCAGCGAGGCCAACAGCCATATCCAACTTTTGGCCGGGGGTGGAGCGCCCGCCACCCAGCGCGACAATAAGATTGCCAACCCCGCGCACATCAATAGCAGAAACATACCCCGGAGTAAGGGCATAGACGGGCTTGATCACAGGTGCTACAGCCAGATATTTTTCCGGTTTTTCAACAAAATCTATCGGTCCGCCAAGGGCGGTTATCATCTGCGCAAAGATTTCCATGGCTTTGCCATTGTCCAATACGGCTTGTAATTTCTGTTCGGCTTCCGTCCGGCTTCGGGCCAGGTTTGTCAGCAGCAGCATTTCTGTTGTCAGGGCCATAACGACCTCATGGAGTCTGGGGTCACGCACCCGACCGCTAAGGTAATCCAAAGTCTCAGAGACCTCCAGCGCATTGCCGGCTGTACGGCCCAGCACTTCATCCATTGATGTGATTATGGCGTGGGTGGGCATATCATGTTCCCGCGCGGTTCGGATGATAGAGTTTGCCAGTTTCTCAGCCCTTGCCGGGGTTTCCATGAAGGCACCTTTGCCGACTTTAATGTCCATCACCAAGGCATCCAGTCCGGCTGATATTTTCTTGGATAATATGGATGCGGTGATCAGGGGTACCGATTCCACAGTTGCCGTCACATCGCGCACGCTATAAATCACCCGGTCTGCTGGGGCCAGTTCTGCGGTTTGTCCGATGATGGCACAGCCAACTTGTTTCACAACGACGGCCAGTTTATCCAGATCAGGCGCGACGTTATATCCCGGGATGGCTTCCATCTTGTCTAATGTGCCGCCGGAATGGCCAAGGCCACGGCCCGAAATCATTGGCACAAAACCACCGCATGCCGCAATCATAGGGGCTAACATCAGGCTTACTTTATCGCCGACACCACCGGTGGAATGTT
>JAGLJX010000269.1 GCA_023142175.1 Emcibacter sp. | reverse complement strand
TTTCCAGTAATTCTTCGGCAATTCTTGATTTTTCCAGCATGACGCCCATAAAAATAAATAACGGCACCGCCAACAGCACATCATTGGTCATGGTGCCAAAAATTCGTTCCGGTATCAGGCCGATAAAATCGCTGTCAATCTGATCAAAATATATGCCGATAGCCACAAAGATAATCGCTGACCCGCCGAGGGTGAAGGCCACAGGAAACCCCGCCATCAGCAAGAAAATTACGAACAGAAACATCATGAGGCACAGGATAATATTGATCTCCATCACAATACCTCTGGCTTTTCATCGGAAAGATGTTCAACATTCAAGATGGTAAGAATAGAATGGAGCAGCAGGGATATGCCCTGTAAAATAATTGTGGTGGCAAAAAACAAGATCATGCTTTTCAATAGATACACCGCCTGAATCCCGCTGGATTCGATAGACCCTTCTAAAATTTCCCATGAAGACATAACATATGGCCAGGCCATCCAGAAAATAAGCGTCGCCACAGGAAGCAGAAAGAACAGGCAACCGAGAAGGTTAACCCACGCTTTTGATTTCTCGCTTAAGCGGCTGTAAAAAACATCTACCCGAACATGACCGTTATGGCGCAGGGTATAGGCAGCAGCCCCCAGAAAAATCATGCTATGCATATAGAGCAGGCTTTCCTGTAGGAATATAGAACCCTCATGGAATATATAATGCCCAAGCACGATGATGAACTGCATCAACACCAGACACAGGGTGAGCCATGAAATTATCCGTCCTGTCCACTCACTGAACTGATCTATGCGGCTTGATATTGTTGCGAGCAATCGGGTCACTTATAGTTTTTTACCAAAATTTTCATAAAGATGACGTGATTTTAGATAGGGTTCATCGGCGATAGAACGCCATTCCATAGCGGCCCTTCGGGTGTCCATATAGCTGTTATATATGCGTTTGGTCAGGTCATCCGTCATGGCAACTTCCTGCAGCACTTCATCGGATGTGCGGGCGAGGGCAGTCAAAATTTCATCAGAATAAGTTCTGAGTAATACGCCATGCTTTTTGACCAAAACCCGTAAGGACATAGCATTGCGGGCATTAAATTCAGCAAGGGACTTTTGGTGATTATTCCCGGCAATGGCGGTGATAATAGTCTTGTCTGCTTTGCTGAAACTGTTCCAAACACCAAGGTTAAACCCGGCAGCAATCGCAGCCCCCGGTTCCTGAAACGCAGATGTATAATAATATTTGGTGATTTTATGAAAACCAAAGGCCATATCATTCCACGGCCCAACCCATTCCGAGGCATCAATATTACCCTGACTGAGGGCCAGATAAATTTCACCGCCCGCCTTGGTCACGGGTGTCGCGCCCAGACGTTTCAGAACCTCGCCGCCAAGTCCCGGAATACGGATACGTAAGCCCTTGAAATCCTGTAGGCTGTTGATTTCCTTTTTAAACCACCCGCCCATTTGAACGCCAGAGTTGGTGCATGCCAACGCTTTTACGTTAAATTTAGCGGATAATTCATCCCATAACGCCTGCCCACCGCCAAAATTTAACCATTGGCTATGCTCCATAGCCATCAAGCCAAATGGGATGGCTGTGAAGAATGAAAATGCTTTATGTTTGCCCTGCCAATAATATTCAGAGCCATGATAAACATCAGCTTTGCCACTGCGCACTGCATCAAAAGAGCCGAGCGGCGGCACCAGTTCATTGGCCGCATAAACCTTTATTTTAATGCGTCCATCGGTGGCCGTTTCGATATCTCTGGAAAAATCCTCTGCACTAGTACCAAGACCGGGAAATTTCTTCGGCCAAGTGGTGACCATTTTAAGCTTCCGCTTGCCCGTGGCATAGGCTGGCGCAGATAAACCCGCAGATAACCCAACCGCTCCTACCGTAGCGGCGGCGGTAGTTTTAAGGAATGAACGACGTTTCATAAAAGATACCCTATATTTGTTTTAGGTAAGTATAAATATACTTCGGGCAAAGACAAGGTATCTTGTTGCTATTACAGAGCTATCAGTGTCGCTCCCGTAAAATACCCGTGACCATAGGCCAATGCCACATATACTACCAAAGCTATGATGCTGACCTTTATGTCACTGGAAATGGGCAAAGGGTCCGGTTTCTGCCATTCACCATCGCGTTTGTTCAGAAATTTTATCTGAAGAAATGCCCAGACTGCTAATGCGCCAAATAAAACTATTGAGCGACTTTCACCATTTGATAAAAGATGAACTAACGCCCAGAGAGCTACTGAACCCAATTGGGGATGGCGAAAGATGCGGTTTATATTGCTGCCGAGCCTTGCAGAGATGAAAAGAAATAAAATAGGATACATTAAAATTAGGGTTACTAAATATGAACTTATTGGTATTTCAATTAAATCTACAGGCTCTGTTATTCGCCAACCAATAACGATAAGGCCTAGGGAGGAGAGAATAAGAAGATTGAATATTCCTTTATAAGGCCCTTTGCCTATTTTCCCCATGAGTGTCTTTCGGCTGTTAACAAAAACTGCCGGATATAAATGAGTGAGGCCAAATAAGAAAACACCAATTATTAAATATATGCACATAGTTAACCACCTTTTCTAATAAATTAGTTTAATCCCAGTATTTTCTTGCCCTGAATGAAATTAATATCCACGGGGA
>JAGLJX010000268.1 GCA_023142175.1 Emcibacter sp. | reverse complement strand
TTTCGGCCAATATAATGACCAGCCATTGCCCCTATAATTGCGCCAATTGGGCCACCCAATATTGCGCCACCCGCAGCGCCACCTATAATTGAAGACCAGATAGACATTATGCAATTTCCTTTAGCTTATACATGACACTCTATATCACCTTTGCTAGGGAAAAATGCAAGATTTCTATGCACAATAAAAAGTGAACAATGCTGGGAAAATATTATGAAAAAAACTAACGAACAATCACTATCGGGCCTTATTGCACTGCTTGACTAAGCTATATGAGACAGAAGGTTACGTATAATTATAACTCAATATCAACCGCTTTTGCTATTTCTATTTTTAATTCATCAGCCGTAACGGGCTTTGATAAAACACTCACCGCTCCAACTTGAGTGGAGACCCCGTGGATAAAGGTATCTTTATCACCCGTAAGCACAATGATTTTAACATCCTTTATGCGTGGGTCCTTAGACAGGCGCACTTTCTGGCAAAAGGCCAATCCATCCATGCCCTTCATATGCAAGTCGCAGATCACAACATCCAGTGATTTTTTCTCTCTTGCCATTATCTTGAGGGCTTCCCCGCCTTCACTTGCTTCGGTAACTAAATGCATACCGTTACTATTAAGTAGGGCGCGGATGATTGAACGCATGGACCCTTGATCATCTATGATAAGTATACGCAATATACCAAAAGGGTTCTTATACATATTTACTCTCAATATTTTTATTATTACTATAACTACACATTAAGGAATACTCCTAAGTCAGCATTTTCCTTAATAATAATCAACAACTGTATTATGGTACCTTATAATATTATGTATAGCTTGTCACAAAAACATTTTTAATATCTATGTCATTCGCGGCAATTGATATTGTATAAACTAAACCAGAGAGTTTAAGCACCAGCTATAAAAAGGGATAAAACTATGAGCGAAAAACCATCTCTACCCTATTATGCTGTGATTTTTTCCAGTGTGCGGACAGATAATAATGACGGCTATGCCCAGACTGTTGAGCATATGATGGATCTGGGGCTAAAGCACCCCGGCTGTCTTGGCTTTGAAAGCGTCAATGAGGGGGATAATGGAATTTCGGTATCTTACTGGAAGGATCTGGACAGCATCAAAGCATGGAAAGCGGTCGCAGATCATATCACCGCACAAGAACTAGGCCGGAAAAAATGGTATAAAAGTTATACCACCCGCATCGCCAAGGTCGAGCGCGAATATTCTTTTGAGAAACAATAAATCTAGAACCTTTTGTGCTTAAGCACAAAAGGTTCTAAAAAGGCCAGAGCCAGAAACCGCGATCGAGGCTACCTTCGCATTTTTTCAGTTGGGCGGCATAGGTCATACTGTTGCGTTTAACCTTCCGCGCCACATCCATCAGCCAAGCTTTTTTGCGGAATGTCCCGCGCTTGTAACCGCCGTGACCTTCGTGATAGGCCAGATATTGTTTCTCCGCATCCCATTTAGAAATGCCCAGCGTTTTCTGGCTGACAGTCGTATACCAGCCGATGAAATCCACCGCATCACCAAAATTATCCCGATCCGCGCCCCTGTTGCCGGTTTTCTTCTTGTACCAGTCCCATGTACCGTCCTTAACCTGTGCATAGCCATAGGCCGTTGACTTACGACCCCAGGGGATAACCCAGAAGATATGGGTACGTTCAGTCTTGGCATTATGTTTGAAGCTGGATTCCTGCTTGATGATGGCAAGCTGCACATGGATCGGCGTGCCATAGCGTTTCTGAACAGAACGCATAGCCTTATACCAGCCGCTTTTCTCTTTGAAGATTGAGCAGCTGTCATTAATGTTGCTCGGAGGGCGCGTCGCACAGCCCCCCAAAAGCCCCAACATAATTAAAACAACTAGGAAAAATCTGAATATCATAACCATAAAGAATCAAAAGCGAGGGATAAAGTCAAGATATTTGATATGAATATTTTTAGATGAAAATAGTTTGTATATCAAAAACACTAAAAAGTGATACTCAAAGAGATTTGACATAAAAATTTTAACATCTGATTTGTTTGGGTATCAAAAATACACATATATGAACCACTAATCACCTAGTCATTCAAAATTCACAAATATTGACAATCAACAAACTTTTGATATGATTACAAAAAATAATCATAAATTTCACAACTTGATGAATCAAAACATGAAACTCAATATAGAAAATGCTGTTCACTATCATTACGATCAATTTCCGCCCAAAACATTGAACTACGAAAAATTTATCCCTGCTCTCATCAATGCAACAGACGCCATAGCACGTTATGATCAAATGCTCAAAAATATGCATAACAGCGAAATATTACTAGCCCCTTTAAGAAATCAGGAAGCTGTTATTTCGTCCAGAATGGAAGGAACCATAAGTACGATAGATGAAATTCTTAAGTACGAAGCGGACCACGAAGAAGGGGCTATCGAAGGAAGCAATGTAAGACATGAGGTTATTGAAACTATCTTATATCAAAGAGCATTAAAATCTGCACAAAACGCAATGAACGATGGTTATCCTCTTTCGCAATCGCTCATAAAAGGCATTCATCAAAAGCTACTTTCTTTTGGCCGGGGAGCGGCAAAATCTCCAGGTAAATTCAAAAATGAGCAAAATTATCTAGCTGATAAACATAAAAGGGATATTCTATTTATACCGATTAAACCCGAAAAGTTACAGGATGGCCTCGATGCCTTATTTGATTATATAAATGATAGTGAACATACGGCACTCCTTAAGGCAGCAATGGCGCATATAGAATTTGAAGCGCTTCACCCTTTTAAAGATGGAAACGGGCGTATCGGGAGAATGCTAATCACGCTTATGCTATGGTCGTCTCATACTATATCCGCGCCTCATTTTTATATAAGTGGTTATTTCGAAGAACATAAAGACTTATATATAGATATAATGCGGAATGTTTCAGCAGATGGTGATTGGGACAGCTGGTGTGCCTTTTTCTTAGACGCCATAGAACAACAAGCAAAAAGAAACCTCATAATAGCAGAGAATATCCAGGCACTTTATGAGGAAATGAAAAATATATTTGCCAATATTTTATCTTCAAAGTGGAGTGTTAACGCATTAGATTTCGTTTTTACCAATCCGGTTTTCAGAAATAATAAATTTACTTCAAATAGTGGTATACCTTCCGCCTCTGCGGCAAGGTTTACTAGGGCACTACTCGATAAAAATATTATTATTACACTCGAAGAAGCCTCAGGAAGGCGACCTGCACTTTACGCGTTTGAACGTCTGATAGACTTAGTACGAGTTTAATTCCTTGAAAAACCATATACCATAATACCTACATAATATTACTAGCGAGCCAGCGTTTCACGTCTGCTAAGTCCATGCCCCTGCGGCGGGCGTAATCCTCTAGCTGATCATCACCAATTTTGCCGATGCCGAAATACTGAGATTTTGGATGGCTGAAATAATAGCCGGATACGGATGCGGCGGGTAGCATGGCCATACTGTCGGTCAGGGTGACACCTGCTCTGTTGCCGCCGTCCAAAAGCCGGAATAAATCAGATTTTGTCGTATGATCAGGGCAAGCGGGATAACCTGGTGCGGGGCGGATGCCGTCATATCTTTCCCTGATCATTTCCTGATTGGTAAGATTTTCATCTGCCGCATAACCCCAATATTCTTTACGAACCATCTCATGCATATGTTCGGCAAAGGCTTCGGCCAATCTATCGGCCAGAGATTTCAGAAGAATATCGTTAAAGTCATCAAATGTGGCCTGAAATTCTTTCAGTTTTTCTTCAATGCCAATTCCGGTAGTGACCACAAAACCACCAAGGTAATCATGTTTTCCGCTATCCTCCGGTGCCACATAGTCGGACAGACACATGTTGTAGCTGCCTTGCCTTTTGCGGATTTGCTGACGCAGGAACGGTACTGTTTCCAGTAATTCAGCGCGGCTTTCATCGGTATATAACGCCACATCATCACCGACCGATTGTGCCGGCCAGAACCCGATAGAGGCACGCGCCGTCAGCCATTTTTCGTCCTGAATAGATTTCAGCATAGCTTCCGCTTCGACGAACAGATTGCTGGCAATTTCCCCGACAACCGGATCTTTCAGGACTTTCGGATAGGTTCCCGCCAGTTCCCATGTGCGGAAAAATGGTGTCCAGTCGATACGGTCAACCAGCTTACCCAGATCATAATCATCAAAGGATTTTACCCCGAGGAAAGATGGTTTGGGCGGCATATAAACCGTCCAGTCTATGGGATATCCATTATCCCGACATTCACCAATAGTGATGCGGTCTTTCTTTTTCTTGCCGCGTGCATGACGGTCACGCATTTCCTGATATTCATTGGCAACGCTTGCCACATAAGCCTCCTTCTGAGTTTCACTGAGCAGATTACTGGCAACCCCCACCGCCCGCGATGCATCCAGCACATGGATCACCGGTTGGTTATAGTTCGGCGCAATTTTAACCGCCGTATGAATCTTGGATGTAGTCGCCCCACCTATCATAACCGGAATGTCAAATTCCTGCCGCTGCATTTCACTGGCAACTTGTGTCATTTCTTCCAATGACGGCGTGATCAGGCCGGACAGCCCGATAATATCGACATTTTCCTCACGCGCCGTTTGCAGAATTTTCTCATAAGACACCATGACACCCAAATCGACAATCTCGTAATTATTGCATTGAAGAACAACGCCAACGATATTTTTGCCAATATCATGGACATCACCCTTGACCGTCGCCATCAGGATTTTACCCTTTGTGCTGATACCGCCTGACTTAGCCTTCTCAGCTTCAATAAAAGGCAACAGATAAGCCACGGACTGTTTCATCACGCGGGCTGATTTTACCACTTGGGGTAAGAACATCTGGCCAGAGCCAAACAGGTCACCGACCACATTCATACCATCCATCAATGGCCCTTCGATGACATCCAGTGCCTTGCTCGATTTTTGACGGGCCTCTTCGGTGTCTTCCTCTATATAGGCGGTAATGCCTTTCACCAGCGAATGGGACAGGCGTTCCTCTACCGCGTTCTCGCGCCAGCTAAGGTCTTCGGTTAGCTGCACACCCTTTTCGCCTTTAAATTTTGCCGCAATATCAAGCAGACGATCGGTGGCATCATCGCGGCGGTTGAGGATCACGTCTTCCACCCGCTCACGCAGTTCAGGGTCAATTTCGGAATAAACCGTGATCAGGCCCGCATTAACGATGCCCATATCCATACCCGCACTTATGGCGTGATAGAGAAATACGCTATGCATGGCTTCCCGTACCGGATTATTACCGCGAAATGAGAATGATACATTGCTGACCCCGCCGGAGATATGGCAATAGGGCAAAGTTTCTTTGATCTTTCGTGTGGCTTCGATGAAATCAACGCCGTAATTATTATGTTCCTCAATCCCCGTGGCGACCGCGAATACATTGGGATCAAAGATAATATCTTCCGGCGGGAAACCCACTTCATTAACCAGAATTTCATAAGATTTGGTGCAAATTTCCACTTTCCTTGCCAAAGTATCCGCCTGCCCCTTCTCATCAAAAGCCATGACAACCGCCGCCGCGCCATAATTTTTGATCAGCGTTGCGTGATGGATGAAGGCTTCCTTGCCTTCCTTCATGGAAATACTATTGACTACGGCCTTGCCCTGCACACATTTCAGGCCCGCTTCGATTACTGACCATTTTGAGCTGTCAATCATGACCGGCACACGGGAAATATCCGGCTCAGACGCGATCAGATTCAGGAAAGTGACCATGGCCTGCTCACTGTCGAGCATGGCTTCATCCA
>JAGLJX010000267.1 GCA_023142175.1 Emcibacter sp. | reverse complement strand
GGATGCATGATCAGCCATTGCTGCCGGGACGGCCATATCTGATTAAAACAACCAATAAAACCATCACAGGTGAAGTGACCGAGCTTAAATATAAGGTGAATGTCAACTCGTTAGAGCATGAAGCGGGAAAAACGCTGGAACTAAATGAAGTTGGCGTTTGTAATCTAAGTCTTGATGAAGCTATCGTCTTTGATCCTTATAATGATAATCCGGCTCTTGGTTCCTTTATCATGATTGATAAAATCACCAATGTGACGGTCGCGGCGGGTATGATTGATTTTGGTCTGCGGCGGGCAACCAATGTTCACTGGCAGGCGGTTGATGTGCATAAGGAAGCACGTTCAGTACAAAAACGTCAGAAGCCAGTGGTGCTTTGGTTCACGGGGCTTAGTGCTTCGGGTAAGTCAACCATCGCTAATCTGGTGGAAAAGAAATTGCATAGCCTTGGCAAGCATACCTATCTTCTGGATGGTGATAATGTGCGTCACGGTCTTAATAGGGACTTGGGCTTCATTGATGCGGATCGGGTGGAGAATATCCGTCGTGTGGGTGAAGTATCCAAATTGATGATCGATGCCGGACTGATTGTGCTGACCGCCTTTATTTCGCCCTTCTGCGCGGAACGGCGTATGGTGCGCGATATGATGGAAGATCACGAATTCCTGGAGGTCTTTGTTGATACCCCCATCGAGATCTGCGAACAGCGCGACCCCAAAGGCCTGTATAAAAAAGCCAGAAACGGAGAGATCAAAAATTTCACCGGCTTTGATAGCCCTTACGAGACACCTGAACGGGCAGACATACATCTTCATACGGGAACAATGACGGCTGAAGAGGCTGCGGAAGAGGTTATTGCCAAGATAGAGGAGAAGTATCTATCCAGTTAGATACTATCTTAGTTTTAACTGGATGGCGCTCTCTAAGGCCTGAAGAAAGTTTGATTTATCGGCCTTGGTGAAGCTTGGATTATGGCCCTTGCTTTCGCCGGTTTCGCGCATATGGGCATTAATGTCGCGCATAGCAACGGCCATGCCGATGTTATCCTGCGAGAAGGCCTTGCCCGTGGGGCCGATAACAACCGCCTGCGCATCAAGGCATCGTTTTGCCAGCAGGATATCTGCGGTTATGGCTATGCCCTTGCTGTCGATATGGTCTGCAATCCAGTCGTCGGCAGCATCCGCGCCTTCGGCAACCACAATTTTCTGGACGAGAGGGCCAACTTCCAGACGCATCCATTGATTGCTGACGATATAAACCGGCAGTTTGTGACGGTAGGAAACTTTCAGGATTTCTTCCTTCACCGGACAGGCATCCGCATCCACATAGATGGAAATTTGATTATTTTCAGTCATTCGTTTTTTTACACTGACTTGATTTAAAAACCTATTAAATTATCCCATATTTTTCTGTTGCCTCATAGGTGTACCGATCAGTATGCATATATAATAATGCATAACTTTACTGGACTGTTAATATATGTTTTGCGGTAAATTTACTGATCTGTACTTTTATTCATAAAGCTATCGCTTAGCCAATAAGATGGAATTGGCTAGTGCGAAGGAAAATTAAAGCGGATTTTGAAAGACTACTACGGGTAAAATATTATTTTAATAAGGCCAATATAGTCA
>JAGLJX010000266.1 GCA_023142175.1 Emcibacter sp. | reverse complement strand
CAGTAATATGACTGATCAGTAAACTAAAGGATTCTAACTTGCGGCCCTCCAAACGTAACGAGCTTGTCGAAAAAGCGCTGGATGTATTTTACCGTAATGGCTTTCACGCTACTGGCATGGATATGCTGGCGGCTGAGACGGGCATTTCGAAAACATCCATGTATAAACATTTTCGCACCAAGGAAGATTTGATCCTCGCGACGCTTAATTTGCGCAACAAGCAATTTTGCCACTGGCTCTTTCGCCGTATGGAGGAGTTAGGCTCCACGCCTCGTGGTCAGTTGATCGCACTTTTTGATGCCCTGAAAGAATGGTTTGCCCAGGATAAATACCGGGGATGTATGTTCATCAAGGCCTCTGCGGAGTATCAGGAGGTATCAGACCCTATTCATGTTTTTTCTGCAGAACATAAACACCTGTTGTTCAACCATATCCGTGACCTAACTGCCAGGGCCGGCGCAGATAATCCGGAAGCTCTGGCGCGTGGGCTTCTTATCCTGAAGGAAGGGGCTATTGTTACGGCTCATTTAGGGCATGAAGAAAATCCGGCCATGGATGCCAAGGCGGCTGCGAAGATTTTGCTGGCGAGTGCGTTGGGAAGTTAGGTTTTAATATCTTTATCCCAATAGGGCTCGCCGCCGAATTTATCTACCAGATAATCGATGAACAACCGCACCTTTTGGGAGAGGTGGCGCGTTTGCGGATAGACCACATAGGCATTCAGCGATAAGCAGGGGTAATCATTCATCACAGTGATCAATTCGCCGGAGGCAATTTCTTTCCAGACGATGAAGGTTGGCGTCAAAATTATACCGTGGCCGTCTTTGGCGGCCGATTTCAGGAAATCACCATTATTGGCAACCATCTTGGCAGGAAGATTGATGGAATGTTTACGCTTGTCCGGGCCGATGAAATGCAGGGTGGCATTTTGGGCATTGGTATAATGCAGCATATGATGGTTTTTTAAGTCTGTTGGTTTTTCCGGGTTGCCCATACGGGCGATATAATCCGGGCTGGCACATAACATACGGTGAACCGGGGCTATTTTCCGGGCCATGAGGCTGGAATCCTTAAGCTCCGCAATACGAATGGCCACATCATAGCCTTCTTCGACCAGATCAACTTTTCGGTCATTAAAATCCATATGAATGATAAGGCCGGGATGTAGGGCGGCAAACTCATTTATCGCTGCGGACATATGAAGCAAGCCAAAGGAAAGCGGAACTGATATTTTGAAAGTTCCACTTAAATCAGTCTTGGCATTGGAAGTTGTTGCGTTGATTTCCGCGACATCGGCCAGAATCTGTACCGATCGTTCATAATATTTTCGCCCAGCTTCGGTTAGGCTGGATTTGCGAGTGGTCCGGTTGAGCAATTGAGCGCCCAACCTTACCTCCAAATCTACCAACCTGCGGCTTATGGCAGATTTTACGACACCAAGCTGATTGGCGGCCTGACTGATGCTACCGGCGTCTATAATGCGGACAAAGGCGTCCATATCTTCAAGTTGACCCATTATATAGTTCTCTAAAATTGAACAAAGAGTTCTTATTATTACGGTTTATTCAAACTAAGGCAACTATTATAGTGAGATTAATTGAAATTATGAGTAAGGATATATTATGACAAAATATCAAGAATTAGCGGCACCAGTAGGACGACTTTTCATTTCCCTGATTTTCCTATTGTCGGGTATTGGTAAAATTTCTGGCTACGAAGGTACGCAGGGTTACATGGAAGCCATGGGTGTTCCCGGTGCTTTGTTGCCCGTCACTATTGTGTTTGAGATAGGCTTTTCTCTGGCCATCATTGTTGGATGGAAAACCCGCATTGCTGCATTGGCGCTCGCGGGCTTTAGCGTTGTCTCGGCGCTGATTTTTCATTTTAATCTGGCGGATCAGATGCAATTCATCATGTTCATGAAAAATTTTGCCATTGCTGGTGGATTTCTATTTCTTGTTGCCCATGGTGCTGGCGCCTATTCATTGGACAATCGTCTGCGGAATAAGGCGTAAAGACCCTGACCCTCACTGCGGGGGATGAAGGCATTTCAGGATTACCAGCGTGGTAATTTTTAGGAGAAGAAAATGGGCTTGCTCATCGAAGGAAAATGGCACGACAAATGGTATGAAACCAAGGTCGACAAAGGCCGGTTTATCCGTAAGGATTCAGTTTTTCGCAGCTGGGTTACGGCTGATGGCGCGGGTGGCTTTAAGGCTGAGGCCGGACGCTATCACCTCTATGTCTCTCTGGCCTGTCCGTGGGCGCACCGGACGCTGATATTTCGGGCAATCAAGGGTCTGGAAGACATGATTTCCGTCTCTGTGGTAAATCCCTATATGGCTGAGCATGGCTGGTCCTTTGTGGCGGGTGACGGCGTGGTTGCCGACAATATCAATGAGGCGGAATATCTGCATCAGGTTTATGTGGCGGCAAAGGCCGACTATACGGGTCGGGTAACGGTTCCAATCCTCTGGGACAAAAAGACCAGAACCATTGTCTCCAATGAATCGTCCGAAATCATCCGTATGTTTAACAGTGCCTTTGATGATATAGGGGCCTTGGATGGGGATTATTATCCGGTAGAATTGCGGACTGAAATTGAAGCCCTGAACGGCAGGATTTATAGCAGCGTCAATAACGGGGTTTACAAGGCCGGTTTCGCCACCACGCAGGAGGCTTACGAGGAAGCCGTAGTTCCCCTGTTTGAAAGCCTTGACTGGCTGGAGGAAATCCTATCGACCCGCCGTTACCTCACCGGATCACAGATCACCGAGGCCGACTGGCGGCTCTTTACAACCATTGTTCGCTTCGATGCAGTTTATGTGGGGCATTTTAAATGTAATCTGAAGACGATAGCAGATTATCCGAATCTATCTTGTTACGTGCGGGATATGTATCAGAAACCGGGTGTGGCGGGTACAGTTAATATGGCTCATATCAAGCAGCATTATTACACAAGTCACCATATGATTAACCCAACCCGCGTGGTGCCTATGGGGCCGGAAATAGATTTTTCCCTGCCCCACAACCGATTTACCAACCCAACGGCTGAATAAACAGCTAAATTTAGGAGAAAACTATGACGACCTGGCAAAATACGCCATTTGTAATTGATGTTAAAGAAGGCGATAAGCTGGCTTTGTGCATGTGCGGAAAATCCAAAAATGCCCCCTATTGTGACGGGGCGCATAAGGACACAGGTATCACACCGGATGTGGTAACCTTCGAGGAGGATAAAACGATTTATGTTTGTGGCTGTAAACAGTCAGCAAACCGCCCCTATTGCGATGGCGCTCATACCAAATTGTCATAATTCATCTAATGCGGTGGTTTATTTATCTTCCGGTTCACGGGGCAGGACTTTTCGGCCTGTGAACATGGCAGATATTAAACCGCCGCCAGATTTTATTTCCGTGATAATCACCGCGGCAATATGAAGGATAATTAATCCTAACACACCAAAAAATGCCCAGTAATGGGTGAAGATGAAGGTCTTGCGGAAAGCCCGCATTTCTTTATAAGCCACTTCATCAACATTATCTTTGACATAGGGGACTACTTCCGATGGATTAACTCCCGAAGCGGCTACCCATTCCTGAATCTTCGCGCCAAAGGGCGGGAAATAGATATCCGTACCAGCCAGAACAAGTCCGGTTACCGCCATAGTCAGAAGTAAGATGAAAAGAGCTGTGACAGCGAGTTTCCCCTTGGGATTATGACCCAGATAATATTCTGGTGCAGCAGACTTTTCCGCCGCCATATAGGACTTTAGTTTCCCCATATAACCCTTGCTGAACGGCAGGAATCCGCGCCATCTGGCGTGTCGGTTTCCCATGAAGGCCCAGATAAGCCGAATTAATAAATTTACCGCAAAGACATAGCCAAAATAAACATGTATTGATTTTAACAGGATTTTTCCCTCACTGGCAAGACCCAGTGCGCCGGCCCATAATATGGCCGTGCCAACCGCTATCAGGCCAAGCAGACAGATGACATTCAGCCAGTGAAAAAGACGGGTTGGGAGATCCCAAACCTGATAGCTTTGATAATGTTGATCTGTCATATCCTGTATTTCCCAAATAATATGCTGCTAGAATTTTTTTGCGACCCGTAGATAATAATATCCGCCATTATGCCCAAAGGGTGCCGAACGGCGGGAATAGATAAATACGCCCGGTGAAGTAACAATACCGTCGATGGAACCAGCGCGGGACTGACCAATTTTGTTCACATCTGGAAAAATATTGAAGAGATTATTTGCCCCGGCCATAATTCTCAGTTGTATTTTTTTAAAGTTATAAGATACCTGTATATCCGTGAGCGTCTTGGCACTGAATTTTTGTATATTCTGCCCATCGCCAGATGCAATATTACAGGCCCCTTCACAGACCACGTAAGAGCCATAGAAATTATTTCGAAGGATTAACGACCATTGTTTGAAACGATAATCCAAAGTAAAATTCACCCGAGAGGAAGGTTGCCATTCTTCAATGATAGAACGGTCCTGTGGGCTGAATAATATCAGGCCATCCACACCGGGTAGATGGGAGGCAATAGACCCGTGTTTAATTTCTGTTTCCGTTTTGTTGGCCGCGAGCGAAAGTGCGAGCTTCTGCCCTATGGGCATGGGAACATCATAATTTACAACAAAGTCAATTCCTTGGGTTTTGGTGTCCGCTATATTGGTGAAAAACTGCCCGTCTGTGGCCCCGGTTGCGGCGGTGATGGCCGGAAAATTTTCACTGATTGGGATGCTGCCGGAGATGGCTATTCTGTCGGTGATGTCGATGCGGTAATAATCTGCGGTTATCGTAAGTTTATCCAGCGGTGTCGCTACAAAACCCAAGCTGTAGTTAATGGCAGTTTCTTTTCTTAATTCCGGAATATCCAGTGCATGGGCAACGTCACTGTCATTGCGGAATGTTCCTCTTTCCTGTGCCACCGATACCCCGTCTATCTCAATAAACTGGGTGCTGGTGCTGTTGAAAAACTTCTGTTGCATGGATGGAGCGCGGAAACCGGAACTGATAGAGCCCCTGAGGGCCAAGGCATTTGAAAGTTGATAACGGGCGGAAAGTTTAGCGTTAATACGGTTGCCAAAATCACTATAGTTTTCATAGCGGGCAGCCACATTGATCAGGAAATTTGACGAGAGATCAACCTCGACATCCGTATAGACGGCAAAGTTATTCCGGCTTTCATTAACCGCATTGTCAGGGGAAAATCCTCTGAATACCTGAAATCCCGCAGCATAGGGGATGGGTGCCACGTCACATCCCGGACAATTGCGGTTTAGCTGACCACCACTTTCATATGAGGCGGGTTCCCCGGCAATGATCTGGTAATTTTCATAGCGCCATTCGGTTCCGAAGGCGATATTGGCCTTTTCATATGATTTGGCTATATCAATATTGATGGTAGCCTGATGAATTTTTAATGTACCCGCATCCGCAGAGGTTGGACTATCGGCACCAAAAGAGGCGTTCAGGGAGTTGGCAATCAGAAATTGGAAACTATTGGCGCCCGTGGTGGCGCTGGCATCAACCGACCATCCATTCCCTATGGTCCACCGCGTGCCGGCTAAAATGGAATAGTCTCCTATTTTAGAATTGATCAGGGGTAAAAATCCATCCGGATATAGCTCTATGACCGTCCGGCGGGGATCATTGGCCCGTCGATAGAATCCTGCGGATTGGTTGTTCCGGTCTGAATAGGTGCCGAACAGGTAAAGTTCGGTATTTTCATTAATGGGCAGGTTCATATTCAGGGTCAGGGATTTTTGTTGGGATTCGGAATCGCCAATACGGAAATTTTTGCGATCAAATGTGGCCTCTCTGGCATCAAGGGCAATATTGCCCTGTGCACAGGCTTTCTGACCCCCGGTTTCGAATTGCAGGCACCCGGTAAGTCCGGCCCGGTTGGTATGTTGTTTATCCCTATATTCTGCGGATAATGTAAGGCTGCCCTGATTTGGTAATTTCAGGCCATAGCTTGCCCCCGCGACGAAAGTATCCCCGTCACCTTCGTAGGTCTGGCCGTAAGAGCTGAAAATATCGCCACCGGAATCTTGGTCTTTGAGGATGATATTGATCACACCCGCGATGGCATCAGAGCCATATTGAGCCGATGCCCCATCGCGCAAAACTTCAATTCGTTTGATGGCCCCGGGTGGGATAGCGTTCATATCAACGCCTGTCGCTCCGCGCCCAACGGAGGTATTCACATGAACGAGCGCACTGGTATGGCGCCGCTTGCCGTTGATTAATACTAGCGTCTGGTCGGGGCCAAGTCCTCTTAATGTGGCGGGCTTTACCGCATCGGTGCCATCGGAAATGCTGGAGCTTGAAAAATTAAAGCTTGGGGCGAGGGATTGCAGGATACGTCCGGTTTCGGTTTCGCCGGTCGCGGTCATGCTTCGGGCAGAGATAATATCTACAGGAACCGGTGTTTTAAGGGCGGAGCGACCCTTGGCGCGACTTCCCAGAGAAATAATTTCTTCAATGCCGATGTCTGATTTATCATCTTCCATCATGGCATATTCTGACTCTGGTGGTCCGGCTTTGCTAAGAGAATTATTATCCCTGTTTTCGGCAATGCCGCGGACGGTTACGGTGTTCTCTTCAGAAAATTCATATTCAAAGCCGGAGCTGTCCAGTAGCAGTTTCAGGGCCTGTTTGATGGTATAGACACCTTTAAGAGCCTTTGAATCCCTTATGGTTTCTTTTTTCTTCACATAAATAAGCTGGATGCCGGATTGTTTTGAAAATTCGAGCAGGGCTGAGCGCAATGGCTGTGCTTTGATGGAAAAAGTCACTAATCTGGATTGGCTTTGAACCAGTCGGGATTGATCAAGGGCAAAAGTATTGTTGGGAAAAAACACCAACATACCACTACACATGGCCCAGATAGCCATATGTCGTCTAACCTCTGGCAGACGCGGGCTGCTGGCTGACATTCTTCCCTCTCTACTTGGCGGTCTTAGGAAACCATCTTGTTACTCAGGTATAATTGGTTCGACCCGACGCTATTCTTCTTTTTTCAATAATAATATAGCATCATGCCCACTGTCGAGAACTTTTATAGGATAGGCAACTGATAATCCGCGTAGCCAGTTGTCGATGCCCTCGCTTAAGACTGTTCCCGTGAATCTGATATTGGTTAGCGCGGCGTCACCGATAATGATTTCACGGGAAGAGTACCTGTTCACATCTTCGATCACATTAGCCAGAGGCGTGTCTACTCTTACCAAAAGGCCTTTTTCCCAAGAGGTGGCGGCATCCACATTAGTTGTTACAACTTCCGAAATATGCCCATTGCTCTTATATGAGACTGCCTTGCCGGCGGATACTCTTGGCAGAGAAGTGACATCTAAATTATTTTTTACAAGATCAGGGTTCACTTCAACAATGCCTTCCAACACTGTTACCGTGACATCCTGAGCGCTTGAATGAATGTTAAATTTAGTCCCGATAGCTGTTACTGCGCCCTTGCCGACCTGCACAATGAAGGGGCGGGCCTTATTTTTGGCAACATCAAAAACAGCCTCGCCGCGAACCAGTGTGATATGGCGTTCAGCATCGCTGTAATTAACATTGACAATGGAACGGGCCCCAAGATTGATTATTGAGCCATCTGCAAGCTGGACGCTTTTATGTTCTGCCCGTGCGGTTTGGTAGGTTGTTGCTTCCGGCTGCAAGGTGGCGTCATTATGGATAAATATACCAACGGAGAAGACAATTAATATTGTTGCTGCAATGGGTGCAAAACGCCGTAATAGATTTATTGGGCGATTGCCTTTAGGGGTAAATATTTTATTTTCCCATGGCAGCTCCGTCAAATTAGTAAGCTCTTTCCAGCAGTTTTCTGCTCTGGCAAAGGCCCTTTTATTGGCGTCGCTCTTCTCTAACCATTTCTGCCAGTCCAGATAATTTTTATTGGACAGGTCGCTATCCTGAAGTTTAATGAACCATTCGGATGCTTCATTAACGGGCCTATCGGCATAGTTTATGTTATTTTCATTTTTCATTTTTTTATTCTGTATTTATAAAAGCTAAATCTAGTCGCCTATTTTTTGTATGCAAAAGGCAAGGCCACGGGCAATATATTTTCTTATTGAGCTTACAGAAAGATCCATCTTTTCAGCGATTTCCGTATGGCTCATATTTTTAAACTTATAGAGCATAAATGCTTCTTTACATTTTGGAGGCAGTTCTTCCAGTGCCTTCCTTAATTCATCAAGTGTCTGTCGGGCCCCCAGAGCCCTCTCCGGTGTAATTTCGTCGATATTACCAAAAAGTATTTTGCTTTTGGCAAAATTTATATTCTGTCGCGTCCGGTGTCGTTGCAGGTCGATTGATATATTCGTTGCCGTTCTGAACAAAAAAGATTGAAAACAGTCTATATCGTCCAGATTGTCCCGTCTCAGCAGACGAATATATGCTTCCTGTGCAACCTCAACAGCATCCTGTCTGCTGCGTAGTCTTATTGTAAGGTAACGAACGAGTGTTTCGTTATACTCTTGATATAACTCTGTTATTTCATCGTGATGACATCCCTCAACAGCAGGATTCTTACTCTTTACGCTCACTAACCTAAGCTTGGGTTTCAACTTCATACGCTCCTCACTAGACCGTAAAGACGAACTAAACTTGAAAATGTGGAAATATTACGCACAAAAAATCCTACTGTTAATAACTATTTGAAGCATCCCTACTGCCACTGAATGGGTATCATAACATTTATTATTTATTTTTTCCACAATTCTTGACCTTCATCGTCTTTAGCTGATAGTGGCGTAAAAGTCAGATGTATTTTTTGGTCTTGCCGCTATACTACACTTGATAATTATCAATAAAACTTAACAGGGAGAAATAAATGTCTCACTCAAAAATATTTACAAGAATTATGGGCACAACAGCCATATGTTCTTTTGCTTTACTGGCAACGTCAGTAAGCACTGCGATTGCCGCAGATGAAGAAGTCGTAATGGAAGAAGTGGTAACACTTGGTTCCAGAAGTAACAAACCACGTTCCGCAACAGATTCACCTGTGCCGGTTGATGTGATTGGTGCTGAAGAATTTAACGCTGGTGGTAACTCAGTCGATATTACAGACAATCTGAAATCACTGGTTCCATCATTCACCGCTTCACCAGCTACGGGTGACGGTAGTGCGTTTGTACGTCCGACCTCCATGCGCGGCATGGCACCGGATCAGACATTGATCCTGGTTAACGGCAAACGTCGTCATCGCTCTGCATTGGTGCAGTTCTTTGCGCCTGCTGCTGGTAACGGTGCTCACGGTGTTGATATCGGCATGATCCCCGGTATTGCTCTGAAACGTGTTGAAGTTCTGCGCGACGGTGCGGCTGCTCAGTATGGTTCTGATGCTATCGCCGGTGTTATTAACTTTGCTATCAAAGATGCGTCTGAAGGCGGATCAGTTGTTGCTCAGTACGGTAACTTCTACGAAGGCGAAGAAAGCTACAAAATCGCAGCAAACGCCGGTTTCGGTCTTGGTGAAAACGGTTTCGTTAACATCAGTGCTGAATATGTTGATAACCAGGCCCTTTCACGGGGTATTCAACGTGAGGTCGCTCAAGATCTTATTGATGCCGGCGTACAGGGTGTTGGTGAAGACAGCCCGTTTGGTGATGCTCCGTTTGTTCAAACATGGGGTCGTCC
>JAGLJX010000265.1 GCA_023142175.1 Emcibacter sp. | reverse complement strand
CACAGGACTCCGGATCATTTGATCGTGACAACTATGCCATTTATGTTGATGTCGAACATGATATCACTGATGAATTCATGGTACAGTATGCGGCGCGTTTCGAAGACTTCTCTGACTTCGGCAGCACCATCAATGGTAAATTGGCAGCACGTTACAGTGTTTCCGATACTGTGACTTTACGTGGTGCCATTTCATCCGGTTTCCATGCACCAACACCTGGTCAGGCAAATGTTCGTACAACTATTACAACATTTGATGGCGCAACGGGTCTGCAGGTTGAAGAGGGTTTGATCCCTGTTTCCAGTCCTGCGGCTATCGCGGTTGGTGGACAGCCTCTTACAGAAGAAAAATCCATCAACTATAGCTTGGGTTTCTCTACTGATTTGGGTGAAAACACTACATTGACTGTAGACTTCTATCGTATTGAAGTTAACGACCGTATCTATCGTACTGGTGATATTGATGACGCTGTGGTACCGGGAGCGACTATCTCCTTCTATACCAATGCTATTGATACTCTGTCACAGGGTGTTGATGTTGTTCTGACATCCGATATGGAATGGTCCGAAAACGCAAGCACTCAACTCTCCTTTGCTTTCAATTACAACGATTTTGAAGTAACTGGACAAAAGATAATTGATACACCTACCGGTCCTTTCACACCAGTAAGTGACGGCACAGTTGAAGATATCGAAAACAACTATCCTGGCACTCGCTTTGTTGCAACGGCCAATACGTTCTTCGGTGAAAACTGGAACTTTATGGCGCGTGCAAACTATTACGGTTCTCACTTTGATGAGCGCGGTAGAATTGGTACGGGTGATGGTTCAAGTGCGGAAATCGGAGCAACAATTTACTTCGATATCGAGCTTGGTTATCAGGTTACTGAAAACTTCAAACTTGCCGCTGGTGCAGTCAATGTATTTAACAGCTATATCGACGAGATTGGTGAGCCAAATGCAAACCGTTTGAGTGTTGGCCTACAATACCCACGCCGCTCTGCAGCGAACTACGAAGGTGGATCATGGTACTTTAAAGGTACATTCACCTTCTAAAGATCTCTATCTTATATCATAAGAGGTCAGAGGCTGACTGGTTAATTCCAGTCAGCCTTTATTTTATGTCAAATAGATTTTTCACATCATCGGCAGTTGCTATACTGCGGCCTTCTTGGAGGGCTGTCTCGGCGCAGAACCCTATCATCTCGGCATTATTGATCAGCATCCGTCCTTCTTCACGCCATAGGTTATTTTCAAACCCTACCCGAATATGACCGTTGTTCTCTGCTGCATGGGTAACGGAATTAATCTCATTGGTGCCAAAGCCACATACCGCCCACGGGAAAGCCGCTTGCTGGGTGCGTATTTTCAGTTGCTCTATGTCTTTTGTTGGCGATGTGTCTTGATAGTTTCCCAACACAAACAGCGTGAAGGGGCTATCATTTTCAAATACTCCCTGCTTGCGCCAGTTTTCAAAACGCTGGTAATCATTTTCATCATAGAGAATATATTGCGGGAAAATATGCTCACGCTTCATCCAGTGGATAAATTCAGACATTTCGCCCAGATTATCATCACTTGGGGCCAACTCGCGCAGGGCAAGTGATACGGCCTGCGGTTTTAAGTCTTTGACCATAGCCATCTGTTCATGGCGGGAATAACGTCCTACCGCCTCTGAGGTGGCCTGAATGATAATATCCTGTCCCACTGCGTCCCTAATGGCTTGGGTGGACGCCCGGTAGCGGTCAACGTCAAGGGAATGGGCCCCCTGATCATTCCGCACATGAAGATGCAATATGCTAGCTCCGGCGGCGATGATTTCTTCTGCACAGGCCGCCATATCCTGTGGACTGATCGGCAGGGCCGGATGATCCGTTTTCTGTCGCCGCGCCCCATTGGGGGCCGACATGATGATGAAGGGATCAGTCATCAAAAACATCCGCGAAGATAGCTGTTAACTTGTCAATCAACTGCTCAATATGTTCCGGCTTTAATATGAAGGGCGGGGCGAGAAGAATACTGCTGCCCAGATTATCCTGAAAGGAACCGCCGCCCGGATAACAGATCAGCCCATGTTTCATGGTCGCCACCTTCAGGCGCTTTGTGATCTGTCTATCGTCGGGGAAGGGCTGTTTGGTTTCTTTATCGGCAACGATTTCGATGCCTCTGAATAATCCCCGGCCGCGAATATCACCGATATGAGGATGATCGCCAAAGGTGGCTTCCAGTCGTTCCTGTAGCAACGCCCCCTGCGTCATAACATTTTGCAGCAGATTTTCATCATCAATCACATTGATCACCGCAAGTCCCGCCGCACAGGCACTGGCATGCCCCACATAGGTATGACCGTGGTCAAATCCCTTGCCGCTTGTGACGAATGTCTCATAGATATGGTTGCGCACGATGGTGGCAGCCAATGGTTGATAGCCGCCCGCAATCCCCTTGGCTAGCGTGACTATATCCGGCAAAAAATCATCCTGCTCATGGGCAAAGAAAGTGCCGGTGCGTCCGGTGCCGCACATAATCTCATCGGAAATCAGAAGAATATCATGACTGTCACATATTTCGCGTATTCTTTTGAAATAACCCGGCTCCGGTGCCACCACACCCAGTGACGCGCCAACAACCGGCTCCGCAATAAAAGCGGCGATAGTATCAGCACCTTCGCGCTGGATTACCTCTTCGAGGTTATTTGCCGCCCGTAGTCCATAATCCTCTGCGGTTTCTCCGTCTTGTTTATAGCGGTAGGCGTAGCAGGGGTCTATGCGGGGCCAGCTTATCAAAACATCGCCCATGACCCGGCGGCGGGGCAGGTTACCACTGGCGGAAAGCACACCATAGGTATTGCCATGATAGCTATGTACGCGGCTGATGATTTTTTTCTTTGCGGGCTGGTCTTTTGCCCGCCAATATTGCCACGCCATTTTGAGGGCTGTTTCATTGGCCTCTGACCCACCAGTTGTGAAATAGGTTTTTGCCCCTGCCTCGCCGAATTTTGCCGCCAGTTTCTCAGCAAGCTGTTCTTGTGGGTCGTTGGAGAAAAAAGCTGTATGGGCGAAGCTTAATGTCTTGATCTGCTCACAAAGCGCCTCAATAACGCGGGGGTGCTGGTGTCCAACACAGGACACTGCGGCCCCGCCACTCATATCCAGATATTTCTTGCCACCCTCGTCGAAGATATACATACCCTCGGAGCGTGAGGCTTTAGGATAACTTGCTGTCACCCCCCGGTAGAATACGGCCGTCATTACGGGCACCTTTCAAGTTGAATCAGTCAAAATAAAAGGTGATATTGACCCTGATTTAAGAGACTGTCAAAACCTTTTATGATCATTATACCCATCGGCGTACTTTGGCCTTGTAAGCGGAAAATTCATCGCCAAAGGTTTCCGCCATCCGACCTTCTTCATAGGGAATATAATAGCCATTGGCGACACAGAAATAAGCCAGTGGAAAAATGAAACTTAAGGCCGTACCGTATAATTCGGCAACGCCGAGCAGGACCAGAAGCATACCCAGATACATGGGGTTGCGGGAAAAACCGAACGGGCCGGTTTTTACCATACGGTCCGGGTCTTTATAAGGCAGGATATTGGTCTCATGCTGATGAAACAGCCGTGCGCCCCATGCGGGCAGGAAAATACCAAATGCAATCAATATATAACCAAATAATGTCACCGGGCCGGACAGCAGGACGATGACGGCAACATCAAAGTAATTAATCGCGACGATACCGATCAGACACAGGGTGAGCAACACAGGCGGCAGTAGAATCTTACGCATATTCTTATCCCTTGATTAACATGGAATACAGACTAAGCCTGTTGTTAGCCTGCCGTCAATGGTTAAAAAACATCAGCCCCTCTGATCGTGACAGCATCAATTGTTCGTGAGAATAGCTATGCTATTTATTTTGGAACTGGCAAGATAAATAAAAAAAGGATAGAGTTTAAATTTTGCTATCTGACCGCTAATGCGTGAAAAAATATGATTATATTTAATAAAAGATTTTCATTATCAGCCACAATTATAACGTTGTGCCTTGCCCTGACGGCCTGCGGTAGCTCCTCGCCTGTGCCACGCCCGCCTTCGGCACTACCGCCACCACCACCACCACCACCGCCACCGCCGTCGGGTTCTATCCCGGCTGATTTTGAAACGGCGGAATATAATGCGGACTGGTCTCTCGGGGCTATTAATGCATCTGATGCTTTTGCCCGTGGTTTCACTGGGGAAGGCGCGATTGTAGGGTTTGTTGATTTTAACTTCGAACTGAGCAATAGCGAGGTGGTCTGGCATCCGCTCAGTCAGGGTAAAGATCAGCAGTGGGTTGATATGTATGAGGCGTTTCTGGGTGTGGAAACGCCCGATTTAAATCATGGGCAGTGGGTCTCTACAATAGCTGCAGCAAGGAAGAATGGTTCCGGTCTTCACGGCGTTGCCTTTGATGCTCAGGTTCTCGCCGTGGATTTCTTTTCCGGCGTTGATGTGCATACGGAAGTACAGGATGGCATAACATTTTTCGTGTCTGATCCTTGGGGGTATGTTGTGAATAACGGGGCGCGTGTGGTCAATAAGTCAATAGGCTTTGATGAAGAGGATTTCATTCCAAATCCACCAGCCCGTGACGGCAATGAACATTATGTCCTCACTAATTCTGCAAGGGTCGTTGAATTGGGCGGCCTTTTGGTTGCGTCCGCGGGTAATGACGGTGATCCCGACCCCATGGTATCCAACATAGAGACACTGGATATTATTAATCAATTTGATCTTTGGGCTTCCGGCGGCTTTTTTCTGGTGGCAGGCTCCATAAACGAAAATGGTGTTATTTCTGATTTTTCAGACCGTGCCGGTGTTCTTAAAGACTTTTATCTGGTGGCTCCCGGCGAAGATGTCGCTGTGAGCTCTTTCGAATTCACCCCCTTTGGTATCGGTAGCGGCACCAGCTTTGCCTCGCCGCATATTGTCGGGGCCGCGGCTTTGCTGTTTGGTCAATGGCCGCAATTACAAGCCTTTGAGGTTGCCGATATTTTATTGACAACCGCCACTGACCTTGGTGCGCTGGGCGTTGATGATATTTATGGCCATGGTCTGTTGAATTTGGATGAGGCAACGAAACCCGTGGGACTGACATCAGTTGCGGTCAATGGCGCGGTAAGCCCCGTATCCGTCGGCGGCAGTATGATGCTGTTGGGTGCGGCCTTCGGCGATGCAAGCCCACAAAATCTCAGCTCGGTGATGATTTTGGATGA